>CAWUWQ010000372.1:0-23551 GCA_963926065.1 uncultured Algoriphagus sp. | reverse complement strand
ATATATTCACTTACTCAAACAGTCGATTAAAAATCAAATCGCATAATTGCCAAGATGATGATATTTTGATCAGTCGCGAAAAGATAGCAGATTTCAAGAGTTGGTTAGATGGATAAAGAGAAAACTATGGAAGAAAAGAATCCCGACACAGACCGAAAGCAGGAACAACTCACTTGGCTGGAAAATCTCCAGCGGAATAGTTGGGAACCGGAGGTAATTATCTCGGGTATTACACTTGCATTTTTGTTTGCATTTCCCTCGAAGATTTATACTTTCTCTGCCATGCTAGTACAGGAACTTGGCCTTCATTTTTTAGGAGCAATGCTAGTACTTCTTTATCTAAGTGCAGTAATCAGTGTATTCAAAATCTTTTTTGTGGTCCATTTGATATTACGATTCATCTGGGCGGGTTTATTGGGATTGAGCTATGCATTCCCTGAAGGCGTGATTAAAGAAAACTTGTTTAAGATTTCAAGGGACTACGAATACCAAAAGCCAAGTGAAATGGTGCTGGCTATGGAGCGTATCTGCAGCATGACATTCGCCTATCCGATTTCTATAGTATTTATGATACTGATTTTTACCTCTTACTTAGGCTTTCTTTTAATTATTTATGTGTCACTAGACATTAGCTTTTTTATCATTTATATCATTTTCATGATCAGTGTGCTAGGATTTATGTTGTTAATGGTTTTTAATAAAAAATCAAAACTAAAGAAAAAATATGCAAATAGTATAATATCTTCTGTAGGAGCCATTTACCAAAGTAACCTAGGAAAATGGTTTAGTATTTTTTATGGATTAGGTATTTTTCTTTTTTCGACACCCCTGATTTATAATGATGTTCGTGATTTTTCCTTGTTTTTCAATGAGACCAATCTACTAGAAAACGAACTCAGATGGCCTACCAAAGAATTGTCGTATTCTGAATTTCACCAAGAAGAAAGGAGATATCCAAGGGTATTCTTGCCAAACGAAATAGTAGATAATGAATTTTTAAGGTTAAGTATAGCGAGGTATCAGGGCGATGACAAGTTTGTTAAAGATCTTAGTGAAAATTTCAGGAATGAATTAGACTCACTAGGATGGCATGAACTTAAAGATACGCCAGATTTGTATCGCTTTTCTGTGGGTAAAGAAGTTTTGAAAGCTGGGACTTGGCGAAGAAATCGAATCCAAGGAACGGATCAAAAAGTTTATGAGACAACTATCCCCATTGATCAGCTGCCGCCTGGGATATACACCTTGAAGGTGGAAAAATTGATTGTTGTATACAATCTATTCTCAAATGCCCCTGAGAAAATTAGACTTAGGGAACAATGGGATGAAATTGATTTTATTAAGCAATAAAAAAAGCGAGACTAGTCAGTCTCGCTTTTTACAATTAGTTCGATTTCCTCTCCAGATTCATCTAAGAATCTGTATTCCGTCACCGGTAGGGAAGAATCTTTGATCAGTTTAATCCATTTGTAATACTTGAAAAACCACCTCATTCGCTGGCTTATCATGCCAGTGGTGAAGTATGCGTGCAGATAGGGATGCAGCCCGATTTGGATTTTGTCCACGTTTTGAATAGTAGCCATATGCTCCAGATCTTTTTCCAGCTTATCCGCCACCATTATGGAGGCTTGGATTTTGCCGGTACCGTTACAAGACGGGCAGGTTTCTTTGGTTATAATATTGACCTCAGGCCTTACTCGCTGTCGGGTGATTTGCATCAGCCCAAACTTGCTCAATGGCAAAACAGTATGCTTGGATCTGTCAGACTTCATTTCTGAATTCATCGCTTCGAAAATGACCTTTTTGTTCTCGGCCCGTTTCATGTCGATAAAATCGACCACGATGATTCCCCCCATATCGCGGAGGCGTAGTTGTCTGGCAATTTCTTTTACGGCGGCCAAGTTTGTCTTCAATGCTGTTGATTCTTGGTCACTTTCCTGGTTGGATTTATTTCCACTATTCACGTCGATGACATGAAGTGCTTCGGTGTGCTCGATGATCACATATCCTCCCTGCGGGAGGCTGACCGTCTGTCCAAACAGGCTTTTGATCTGCTTTTCTATTCCAAAACTTTCAAATAACTTGGCTTTACCGTTGTAAAGCTTGACAATTTTTTCTTTTTCAGGGGCTATAGTCCTGATGTAGGATTTGATCTGATCGTAAGTGGATTCTTCTTCTACAGTGATTGCGTCGAATGATTCGTTGAGCAGGTCTCTCACAAGTGAGGAAGCCATACTCATCTCTCCGATGATCTTATCGCGATTCTTTGCTTTCATCAATTTTCCCATTCCTTCTTCCCAACTGTTGAGAAGATTTCGAAGGTCTTTATCCAATTCCGTTACGGATTGGCCTTCAGCTACTGTCCGGATGATTACTCCGAAGTTGGCAGGTTTGATCGAATTGATGAGTCTCAAGAGGCGCTTTCTTTCCTCGCCGCTTCGGATCTTTTTGGATACGTTGACCGAATCCGAAAAAGGTACGAGCACGAGGTATCGACCGGGCAGAGAGAGCTCACAGGAAATTCGGGGGCCCTTAGTAGATATAGGCTCTTTGACGATCTGAACCAGTATTTGCTGGTTTTTGGCTAGGGGATTAGAAATTTTTCCAATCTTGTCTATCTCAGGTTCGTTTTCGAAGCCCTTCAGCATGTAATTGCTGTAATTGTTGTTGCGCACTTGCTTGGTGAACTTAGTCAAGCTGTTGAAATTTGGCCCCAGGTCCTGATAGTGAAGGAATGCATCCTTCTCGTATCCTACGTCAATAAATGCAGCGTTAAGCCCATTGACGATTTTTTTGACCGTACCGAGGTAAATATCCCCAACTTTGAACTGGTTGTCCATCCCTTCGGAGTGCAACTCAATCAAACTTTTATCTTGAAGGAGGGCAATACGACTTCCGTTTTGAGCTGAATCGATTAACAATTCTGTACTCAAAGTCTCTTATTAATAATGTAAATGAACGTTGTACTAAAATGAGAATAAGAAGAAGTGTATTACTTCTTCTTATGTCTATTTTTTCTTAATCTTTTCTTACGCTTGTGCGTAGCGATCTTATGTCTTTTTCTTTTTTTTCCGCAAGGCATAGTCTTTGGATTTAGTTGTGATATATTGATTTATAGCTTGTCAAGATAGCTTTGGATACTTCCTAGGATCATTTCATCCTGGGTCATTTCTTTCACTTTCTCAAACTGAGCTTTTGCTTTATTCTTTTGATTGGCTTCGAAATAGCTCACCCCCAAATAAAACTGTCCCTGAAGATTCGTCGGATGATACTGGATCAATTCCTCAAATCGCTCAGTGGCTCTCTTATATTGGCCAGATTGCATGGATAGGATTCCCATATTGAACAGTCCATCCTCATTGGTAGGTTCTTCTGCCAAGACTTCTCTTAGCATCGTGATTCCTTGCATGGGGTTGGACGAGGACACATAGGTCATCGCTATTTTTGTTTTCAAATCTAATCTGGTGGGATCTTTATCCAACACCTTTCCTAAGTAATTTCGGGTTTGATCTGCAGTAAAGGATACCTTATCAGTATCCAATGCAAATCCGAAGGCCTCATAATAGGCATTCCCCGTTTTTTCAGATAATTCTTGGCTTGGATACTTATCCGCTGCCAAACTTAGAAAATATCCAGCACTATCATACTTTGACAATTCCCGGTAGACCTCTCCTAATCGCTCCGAAGCCGAGATAAACTCTTTTTCTGAGGAATTATTTGAAATTTTCAGCTTTAAAGATACAATCTCTTCCGCTTGAACAGGAGAGATCTCAGCATCATGCATAGACAGCGGGTCAGGAGCCTCGGATGGTAATGTAGAATCTCCTTGAGAAATCCCCGTCGCACCATCCTCATTATCTACCACCACTTTAGGAAGCGCATACAACCCTACGATTGCAACGATCCCTATTACCACTAATATGAGCTGAGATCTTTTCATGTCAAATACTCTACAGGCTTAGTCCTGCTGAGCTAATTCCTTAATCTTTTTGCTGCTCTTAATTTTCTCAATGAAAACCTTAGACGGCTTAAATGCTGGGATGTAATGCTCTTCAATTACGATCGCAGTATTTTTTGAAATGTTTCGGGCGATTTTCTTAGCTCTCTTCTTATTGATGAAGCTGCCAAAACCTCTGACGTAGATATTGTCACCGTCTGCCATGGACTCCTTCACTACTTTGAAGAACGCCTCAACTGTCTGTGTTACATCATCTTTCTGGATTCCGGTTTTGTCTGAAATCTTGGTGATTACTTCTGCTTTAGTCACTTTGAATTTAATTTAGAAATGTTTAAATAAGCTTAACAACCTATTAGCCAAGTGTTTTTGGGACTGCAAATGTACAAGAACCAAAGCAATTAAAAAACATATTCGAAAAAATTAGCTTGGTTTGTAGTATATATTTTATTCGGCAATGAACCTTAATACTACTGATTATCAGCTATTTTCTTATCAAATAATTAAGTGGTATAAAGCTAATCCAAGGGAATTACCTTGGAGAAATACCAAAGACCCCTATAAAATTTGGCTCTCAGAGATCATTTTACAGCAGACTAGGGTGGCTCAGGGCTTGCCTTATTATTATGCGTTTACAGAAGCTTATCCTACCGTGATGGCCTTGGCACTAGCCCCAGAGGAAGAAGTTCTAAGACTTTGGCAAGGGTTGGGCTATTACAGCAGGGCAAGAAACCTACATTTTTGTGCTAAAATGATTTGGTTTGACCTTGGAGGTAAATTTCCCAGTACTTATGAAGAACTCCTAATATTAAAAGGAGTGGGTACCTATACCGCAGCGGCAATTTCAAGTTTTGCATTCGGTGAAGTAAAAGCTGTGGTAGATGGAAATGTATTTCGCGTGCTGGCCCGCTTTTTCGGTGTAGACAGCGATATCGCAAGCGGAAAGGGGAAAAAAGAATTTGAAGCTCTAGCCAATGAACTGATTCCGAATGAAGAACCAGCCACATTCAATCAGGCTATGATGGATTTTGGAGCAAGATTATGCATTCCAAAAAATCCTAGCTGTACCGAATGCCCTTTACAAAATTCATGTTTCGCATTCAATAAGGGGCTCGTCAAGGAGCTTCCAGTAAAGATTAATAAAACTAAAGTCAAGGAGCGGGATATCCATTACTATGTAATCAAATGCGGGAAACAATGGGTTTGGAATAAACGGACTGCCGGAGACATTTGGGAGGGACTTCACGACTTTCCTCAGGAAGTAATCAAGCTCGCAGACAAAAGTGAAGGTATCAAGGATCAAATAGTCACCTTTCCAAAAAAATACCGACATATACTGTCGCATCAAAAACTCAATGTGCAGTTTTCGGAACTTCAAATTCCAGAAAAAAAACATCATACTCTAGCCGAATGGTGTGAAAATGAGGGTTATCTACTGGTAGAAGAAGAAAAAATAGATCAGCTGGCCAAGCCAAAGTTAATTGTAAATTTTTTGAACGATGCCCAGATTTAAGTACCTTGATCAAGTAATTTTTGAACCAAAAAACCTTAATCAATATGGCAGGAGTAAATAAAGTAATCCTAGTAGGCAATCTTGGTGCAGATCCAGAGGTAAAATACTTAGAAGGAGATAACGTAGTCGCAAATTTAAGCCTTGCAACCACCGAAGCATATAAGGACCGAAGTGGAAACCGAGTCGAGCAGACCGAATGGCATGACTTGGAGCTTTGGGGTCAGCAGGCCAAAATAGCTGAGCAATACCTTAAGAAAGGAAGCCAAATCTACGTCGAAGGAAAAATAAAGTCCGATAAATGGACCGATGAGCAGGGCCAAAACAGAAAAAAAGTAAGAATTCGAGTCCTTAGTTTTACTATGCTCGGAGGAAAACCTGAAGGTAGCCCAATGGGCCCTCCAAGCCAGCAGTCTCATAATGCGCCTCCAAAAGCAACTGCTTCGGCACCCGTTCAGAATGCTCCCGTGATGGAAGAAGATCCCGGAGATGACGATCTTCCATTTTAATATACTAGGTCCCCTGAATTTGTTTCAGGGGATTTTTTTAATTTTGCATTAACCATTGCGGTTTATTCATGGACGATCCCTACCCGAGTCTTTATTTTCTAGCACAAATAAGCACTCCATCCTCAAGCTATCTGATTTTAAATGGCTTGATTTTTATTTTACTTTTAATTTGTTCTGCATTAGTATCAGGATCTGAGGTTGCTTTTTTTTCCCTATCGAATGAAGACCTCGAAGAATTGGAAGATTCATCTAGTCCAAATGCCAAAAAAGTAATCGAACTAGTCGACTCTCCAAAAAAGCTTCTAAGTACAATTCTTATCCTAAACAACCTGATTAATATCGGTATTGTCACCTTAACGACCTTTGTGGCATGGTCTATATATGGGACGAATGCCACAGGAATCGTAATTATTTTGGTTCAGACCATCGGTGTTACTTTCGCCATCGTATTCTTCGGAGAGATCGTTCCAAAAGTATACGCAAATAAGGCCAAGCGTGAATTCAGCCTGATCATGGCATCGTCCATCTCGTTTTTTTCCATCATCCTCAAGCCAATCTCCTATTTTCTGATGGCCTTCAGTAATCTCCTGGAAAAAAGAATTGAGAAAAGAGGCTATTCTCTTTCTGTTAATGAGCTGAATCAAGCCCTAGACCTAAGCACAGAAGATACTCCCTCCGAAGAAAAAGATATTCTAAGGGGAATCGTAAACTTTGGAACACTGACAGTGAAGCAAGTGATGCAAAGCAGAATGGATATCACCGCGATAGATGTGGAGATAGACTTCCATGAATTGATGGATCGAATCAATAAAAGTGGCTATTCCAGAATCCCCGTTTATGAAGAGACCATCGATAATATCCTAGGCATACTTTACATCAAGGACTTATTACCCTTTATCGAAAAGGATGAGGATTTTGCTTGGAAAGAACTGATTCGAAAGAGTTTTTTTGTTCCTGAGAATAAGAAAGTGGATACACTT
Organism: uncultured Algoriphagus sp.; assembly: GCA_963926065.1. GTDB lineage: Bacteria > Bacteroidota > Bacteroidia > Cytophagales > Cyclobacteriaceae > Algoriphagus. The sequence goes on along the minus strand of CAWUWQ010000372.1, from coordinate 16,597 downwards.
TTAAAAGACTTTCAGCAAAAACGGGTTCATATGGCGATCGTCGTCGATGAATATGGTGGGACGTCCGGATTAGTCACCTTGGAAGATCTAATTGAAGAAATTATCGGAGAAATCAATGATGAATTTGATGATCGAGACGACTTCTTTTTTCAAGAAATCGACCCAAGCACCTACATTTTCGAAGGAAAGGTTTCACTCAATGATTTCTGTAAACGGCTAGAGTTGGATATCCAGATTTTCGATGACGTCAAAGGTGAAAGCGAATCCTTGGGAGGGCTACTTTTAGAGATCAATTCCAAACTTCCTAAGAACGGTGCAAAAATTGTTTTTGAAAATTTTGAATTCACGGTACTAGCAGTGGATCTACGCAAAATCAAAAAAGTCAAAGTTCATTTAAAATCTCAAGATAAGGACGGGATCAGTTCATATACAGATTGATCTTTCTTATTTGGAAAAATCATTTCCGAGACGGATAATCTTTGGGATTTTCTACTATTCCTTACTTTTCAAATACTTCAGGGAATTATTGAAATATAATCTTAAATCTTTCAAGATTTTTTTGACCCATAAAGCCTGAAAGATTCCTTGAATTATAACAGGTTTATGAATTTTTCAAACCCATTTTTTATAAAAAGTCCAATATATACCTTTAAAAGACCTTAAAATTAAAGCTAAAATCAATTTACGAAAAGATTAGAAAACTGAATTCAAATAATTAATACGGCATCAATCGGACTGTTTCATTGCAATAATTTTAATAGGATAAAAAAAATTTGTATTTTTTGGAAAATTCGAACCTATTAAATTCCAAAATAATGCAAGAAGGATTATATCGCTCGGAGTTTGAGCATGACTCCTGTGGTATTGGTGCAGTTGTAGACTTAAGTGCGGAACCCTCACACGAGACGATTAGCGATGCGCTCTACATGCTGAGCAATATGGAGCACCGTGGAGGTCGTGGATCCGATCCTAAAACCGGAGATGGCGCAGGGATATTGATTCAAGTCCCACACCAATTCTTAAAAGATATCACTGCAAGAACTGAAATCAGTCTTCCCGAAGCCGGATCATACGGCATAGGAATGACCTTTTTTCCTAAGAATAAGCAGCTTTTCAAAAAATCCAAGGAACTCCTCAATCAGATTATTGATCAACTCGACTTTGAGCTCATCGGCTATCGTACTGTACCTGTGGATGAGACTGTGCCTGGATCAGGAGCCCTTGAGGTGATGCCGAATATCGAGCAACTCTTCGTAAAACATAAAAAAGGACTCACTGGAATTGAGCTGGAACGTAAGCTTTATATACTAAGAAACTTTTCCAGCTCGGAGATCAACACCAATATTCCTGGGGTAAACCATTCCTTTTATTTCGCCAGCTTGAGCAGCCAGACCTTGATTTACAAGGGGCAACTCCGTACCGATCAGGTTTTACCATTTTATAAAGATTTACAAAATCCAAAGATCGAATCCGCTTTTGCGATAATCCACTCAAGATTCTCCACCAACACTTTCCCAAATTGGAGACTCGCGCAGCCTTTCCGCTGCCTCTCTCATAATGGTGAAATAAACACCATTCGAGGTAATTTGAATAAAATGAAATCGAAGGAAAACTTGATGAAATCAAAATTTTTCACCGATGAGGAATTGCAAATGCTCATGCCGATCACCAATAAGATGAATTCCGATTCAGCGAATTTGGATGCCATGGCCGAGTTGCTTTCGCTTAGCGGAAGAAGTCTTCCACATGCGATGATGATGCTGGTACCAGAAGCTTGGCAAGACAACGAAGTCATGGACCGAGACCGAAAGGCATTTTATAAATTTCACGCCTCACTCGTCGAGCCTTGGGATGGGCCTGCTGCTTTACTATTCACTGACGGTAAATCTGTAGGAGCAACCTTGGATCGAAATGGTTTGAGACCGCTACGTTATTTCATAACCAAAGACAAGCGATTGATCCTTTCCTCTGAGGCAGGAGCACTTCCTATTCGTGAGGCAACGATCGAGCGCAAAGGGAGAATTAGTCCTGGAAGAATGCTATGGGCAGACCTAGAAAAAGGCAGAGTCCTATTTGATGAGGAAGTCAAAAGCGAGATCTGTAAAAAACAGCCTTATGAGCAATGGGTTGACGACCAACGAATCAAACTTCGTCTAGAAGATGATCCGGAGACACTTTCTCACCCTTATTCTACTGAAAACATCAAAAAGTGGCAAACAGTATTTGGCTATACTTCAGAAGAGTTGAAGGTTGTTTTAAATCCTATGGGAGGCACTGGATATGAGGCGATTGGCTCGATGGGAGCAGATACCCCTCTAGCAGTACTTTCAAAACAAAGTCAACATATTGCTAACTATTTTAAGCAACTTTTTGCCCAAGTCAGTAACCCGCCGATCGATCCGATCCGCGAACGAATGGTCATGTCCTTGTTTACTCGTCTGGGAAATGGTCAAAACATTTTAGAGGAAAGCCCTAAACATACCCGACAAATCCATATTTCTCAACCAGTACTCTTCAACGAAAGCCTAGAGAAAATCAAAAATATGGAAGGTCAGGGGTATCGATGCAAGACCCTTAATAGTCATTTCAAAGCAGATCATCAGCCAGGAAGACTTTTAGAAGCTTTGGATTTACTATGTGATGAGGCAGAAAAAGCGATCAATGAAGGGAAAAATATCCTAATCATCTCTGATCGAAATAGCAATGAAGAACTTGCCCCTATTCCATCCCTCCTTGCAATTGGAGCTGTACACCACCATTTGGTAAAGAAAAAAATAAGAACTAGTGCAGGACTAGTATTAGAGTCTGGAGATATTAGAGAAACCCACCACTTTGCCACAGCAATAGGGTACGGAGTCTCAGCGATTAACCCCTACCTAGCATTGGAATCTTTGCTTGAAATGTGGGAGAAGGGTCAGTTTCCAGAAATCAAAGACCGAAAGAAGCTGTTTTCGAATTACCAAGATGCAATTGGTAAAGGTCTGCTGAAAGTCCTCTCCAAAATGGGAATCAGTACACTTCAATCCTACCAAGGAGCTCAGATCTTTGAAGCGATTGGGCTAGGCCCTGAGGTCATCGATCGCTGTTTCAAAGGAACGATCTCTAGAATCAGTGGAATTTCATTCGATGAGCTAGCAGAAGAGGTATTGATTCGTCACAGAACTGCGCATCATATCAGCTCCCCAACATTGGACGCTGGAGGCATTTATCAATGGAAGCGTCGAGGTGAAAAACACTTGTTCAATCCCGAGACCATCCATTTATTGCAAAAGTCAACTCGATTGAATGATTTTAGCATGTACAAAAAATTTGCCGCTAAAATCAATGATCAAAGCCGAGATGCATTGACACTTCGTGGACTTTTTGAATTCAAAAAACGAATCTCTGTCCCAATAGAGGAAGTAGAACCAGCATCTGACATTATGCGTCGCTTTGCAACAGGAGCCATGTCTTTTGGATCGATTTCGCACGAAGCCCATTCGACTTTGGCGATAGCAATGAATCGAATCGGTGCCAAAAGTAATTCGGGAGAAGGTGGAGAAGATGAAATGCGATTTGCTCGAAAAGAAAATGGTGACTGGGAACGGTCAGCTATTAAGCAAGTCGCCTCAGGCAGATTTGGAGTGACGAGCAATTACCTGACGAATGCTGCTGAGCTTCAGATTAAAATGGCGCAAGGTGCAAAACCTGGTGAAGGCGGGCAGCTTCCTGGTCACAAAGTAGATGACTGGATCGGTAGAGTGCGCCATTCTACACCTGGAGTAGGATTGATTTCGCCACCTCCTCATCACGATATATACTCGATCGAAGACTTGGCTCAGCTCATCTTTGACTTGAAAAATGCCAATCGGAAAGCAAGAATCAATGTTAAATTGGTTTCCCAAGCAGGAGTAGGAACAGTGGCCGCAGGCGTGGCTAAAGCAATGGCAGATGTCATCTTAATCTCCGGAGCCGATGGAGGCACAGGTGCTTCCCCACTTAGTTCGATTCGACATGCAGGCCTTCCTTGGGAGCTTGGATTATCAGAGGCACATCAGACATTGGTCAAAAATAACCTTCGAAGTAGAGTAACACTTCAGACAGATGGTCAACTCCGAACAGGACGAGACCTCGCTATAGCGACCATGCTAGGTGCTGAGGAGTGGGGCATTTCGACTGCCGCACTCGTAGTGGAAGGTTGCATCATGATGCGAAAGTGCCATTTAAATACCTGCCCTGTCGGTATCGCTACTCAGAATGAAGACCTGAGAAAGCTTTTCACAGGTAATCCGGATCACGTTGTGAACTACTTCTATTTCTTGGTTCAGGATCTCCGGGAAATCATGGCTTCACTAGGATTTAAAACTATTGACGAGATGGTGGGACAAAGCCATGTACTTCAGGCCACAGGACATTTGAATCACTGGAAATGGGATAAAGTAGATTTAAGCCCAATTTTTCACAAGGTGGAAGTACCGGAGCATGTTGGTATCCACAAACAAATCGATCAGGAGTTTGACTTGAAAAATGTTTTGGATCGCCAATTAATCAAAGCGGCCCATCCATCATTGGAGCAAGCCATGGCAAGTGAAGGGAATTTTCCGATAAAAAATACGGACCGTTCGGTGGGTGCCATGCTATCAAATGAAATATCCAAAATATATGGCAGTATTGGGCTTCCTGACGACACGGTAAATTTCAAATTCCATGGATCAGCGGGCCAAACCTTTGGCGGATTTTTAGCCAAAGGAGTGAATTTTGAATTGGAGGGAGAGGCAAATGATTATTTCGGAAAAGGACTTTCTGGTGGAAAATTAATTGTCTATCCAAGCCGTAATTCGCGATTCGTACCGGAAGATAATATCATCATTGGTAATGTTGCTTTCTACGGAGCTACTTCGGGGGAAGCCTATATCAACGGACAAGGCGGCGAAAGATTCTGTGTGCGTAACTCTGGCGTTAATACTGTCATTGAAGGAATTGGTGATCATGGCTGTGAATACATGACTGGTGGCTTGGTGATCAGCCTAGGAGAAATCGGAAGAAACTTCGCAGCAGGAATGAGTGGGGGAATTGCCTATGTCCTAAACGACTACATCAATGAGATCAATCCTGAGCTAGTGGATGTAGATCCATTGGATGAGGAGGACTTCCAGACCATCAAGACCTATCTCAAGCGGCATGTCAAACTGACCAGATCAGGACTTGGTCTCCGATTCTTAGAGAATTGGGATCTATATAAAGTGAAATTTATCAAAGTAATTCCGCGGGACTACAAAGCGGTCTTACAGAAAAGAGCATTAGAACAAAGTAAAACATTGGTGTAAGATGGGAGAGAAAGAAGGATTTATTCAGTTTAAAAGAGAGACGCCTTTAACCCGTGATCCAAAGGAGCGGGCTGGGGATTACAAGGAGATATATGAGCCATTTTCTGATGAAAAGCTAAACCATCAGGCAGCTCGTTGCATGGATTGTGGAGTTCCATTTTGTCATAATGGTTGTCCACTGGGCAATGTGATTCCGGAATTCAATGATGCGGTCTACAATCAATCTTGGGAAGAAGCAATCACCATACTTCGGAGCACAAATAATTTCCCAGAATTTACAGGAAGAATTTGTCCTGCACCTTGTGAAACAAGCTGTGTATTGGGAATCAACAAGGATCCAGTGGCGATTGAATTGATTGAAAAAAACATTGCGGAAAAGGCCTATGAACTAGGATTGATCAAAGCGAACCCTCCGAAAACCAGAACCGGAAAATCAATTGCAGTAATCGGCTCAGGCCCCGCGGGATTGGCAGCAGCTGATCAATTGAATCAGGCTGGGCACGAGGTTACAATTTTTGAAAAAGATGCTAAACCAGGAGGATTACTTCGCTATGGGATTCCAGATTTCAAATTGGAGAAATGGGTCATTGATCGAAGAATTAAACTGATGATTCAAGAAGGGGTGATTTTCAGTTGTGGCACCGAAGTGGGATTTAACATCAAAGCAGAAAATATTCTTAGAAATTTTGATGCAGTGGTACTTTCTACCGGAGCAACACAACCGAGAAGCTTACAGATCAAGGGTGATGAGCTCAAGGGGGTTCATTTTGCGATGGATTTTCTAGGTAAACAAAATCAGGTAATCAATGGAGAAATTGCCGAAAACCCGATTTCTGCAACTGGGAAAAATGTTATTGTAATTGGCGGTGGAGATACCGGAAGTGATTGTATTGGCACTTCCAATCGACATGGAGCGGCATCTATCACCCAATTGGAGCTTTTGCCTAAGCCTCCACAGCAACGAAATATTCTAAATCCTTGGCCAGAGTGGCCAATGACGCTAAGAACTTCAAGTTCACACGAAGAAGGTGTGGACCGTGTGTTTTCCATTTTGACCAAAGAATTTATTGGCAACGAAGCAGGCGAAGTCACCGGATTGAAATTAGTAGACTTGGAATGGGTAGACAAAGGTGGAAGAATGGGTTTTGAGGAAATCCCTGGAACAGAACGAACCGTGCCTTGTGATTTAGCATTTATAGCTATTGGCTATACTGGTCCAGCTCAAAATGGCCTTCTGGAGGCCTTTGGATCAGAATTAATGGAAAACACACTTCCAAAGTCCAAAAACTATCAAAGCACAAATCCCAAAGTTTTCCTTGCTGGAGATATGCGCAGGGGTCAATCCTTAGTTGTATGGGCAATTTCTGAAGGAAGGGAAGCTGCGGTAAAAGTCGACGAGTTCTTGATGGGAACCTCCAGTCTTCCGCAAAAAGATGAATCATTTTTCCATGTAGAGGAAGAAATTTCCAATGGAAGTTAAATAGAACCTTTGCCTAGTTTGGCAAAAAGCCTAAACCAAAAATGCCCCCATAATATATTTTGGGGGCATTTTTGGTTTTCAGAATAAGGGGTTTTTAATTCCCTCCACCTTGTCGCTTTCGGAATTGATCTCGATCCTCAATCTGACCGCCTGGTCTTCTGCCGCGATCTTTTTGACTCAGTTTGATTTCCTCCCATTTGGTTCGCTGCTCGTCTGTAAGGATAGCTTTGATCAATTCATCTTGCTTTTTCATTTCGGCTCTTTGCGCATCCATTTCAGCTTTTCTAGCTTCGCTTTCTTTTTGTTGTTCTACACGGTCTTGATCTCTCTTTTTTGCACGTTCAAGGTTAATCGAAAGAATCTGATTTTTCTGATCAGCTGTTAAGCTTAATTCCTCCGCCATTTTCTCAGTCATGCGAGCGGCTCGTTGTTCGAAAGTAGGTCGTTCTCCACCTCTTTGTTGTGCAATGCTGCTTAAGCTGATCATCACGACCAATCCTGAAGCTAAAATCCATTTTTTCATTTTGTCTCTTGGTTTGTTATGCTTTTTAGACCTACCGAATTGATTGGGGTTTAACTAGACTTAAAAAATGAGATGTTAATTGAGGTTAATCGGAGATTTAGAGAATGAGAGATTGTGAGAACAAGAGATTGACTCTCTAAAACCCTGAAGCTCGATTAATGAAAATCTTGATAAAAAACACTTAATTCTAAAAATCTTGGATCTAATCTCTTCATTATAAGCTACTTTTTCTCAATCAATTCCTTCCTTTCACTTTCTCGCACATATTTAGGCTTGATCAAAAGACGGAGACTTGGATCAAAGCTGAGGTAATTCCAAGACCAATTTAAAAATACGAAGAGCCTATTTTTCACCCCAAGTATGGCCATCAGGTGAACAAATAACCAAGTCAGCCAGGCTAATAGACCTTGAAATTTGATAAATGGAAGATCTACGACTGCACGCTTTTTACCAATCGTAGCCATAGATCCTAGGTCTTTGTATCGAAATGGTTTCAAAGCTTTTCCCTTTTGAGCATCTATGAGATTGTTAGCGAGCCTTTCTGCCTGCTGCAAAGCGACCTGTGCTACTTGTGGATGCCCCTTGGGATATTTTTCTTCCGTAAGCAGACTCACATCTCCCAAAGCATAAACCCCTGGGCAGTCGATGATTTGAGAATAGGAATCAACATAAATCCGCCCATTTGGTGCATAATGTTCCAGAGACAAACCATCGATTATGTTGGGCTTGATGCCAGCTGCCCAGAGTAGCGTTTGTGTTTCTAAAAAAACATCGTCGCTAAGGCTTACGATTTGCCCATCATAGTCTTTGACTTGGGTATTGAGCATGACGTCCACCCCAAGTTCTTGAAGGTACTTCAATGCATGACTTTTAGATTCAGGAGACATGGAACCGAGTAGTTCTGGACCTGCCTCAATCAAGACCACTTTCATATTGTGGAAATTAAGCTCAGGATAATCAATCGGCAGCACATTATTTCGAAGTTCGGCCATCGCTCCGGCAAGCTCTACTCCGGTGGGTCCGCCTCCGACAATTACTACGTTCATGAGATATTTGCGATGCTCGACTTTCTCGATATTAATGGCCCGCTCGTAATTAGAAATTACTTTATTTCGGATATAAAGCGCTTCCGATACGGTTTTCATTGGCGTAGCATAATACTCGATGGACTTGGAACCAAAATAATTGGTATCCCCGCCCATAGCCAAAATAAGGTGATCGTAGTCTATGTGACCGATATCGGAGTAAAGTCGGTTTTGATTTACATCAATGCGCTGCACCTCAGCCATCCTAAAAACAACATTTTTGGAATGATGAAAAATTTTGCGCAGCGGAAAAGAAATTGCACTAGGCTCTAATCCGGCAGTGGCGACTTGGTAGAAAAGTGGCTGAAACTGATGGTAATTATTCTTGTCGAGGAGAATCACCTGAAAGTCTTTCTTCATTAATTTACGGGCTAGTTTCAACCCTGCGAAGCCTCCTCCCACTATTACTACTTTGGGATGATTGGAAGTGGGAATATTTGGAATTTGCTGACTGTCAATAGAATTCATACCTGCATCTGTTTACAAAACTTAACGGTGATTTATGTTAAAAAGCCGGTAAAATGAATAGTTATTTCAATTTGATTCAATAAAAAATTTCGATCACCATTGAAAAGCATTCTATTCTAAAAAACATCCATGAGTTAGGTCATCACAAATTAGAGTGGAAGTAAATGTGAGTGTTCAAAACTTACCTGAATAAATAAAGGACCAAGAATGAAGAATGAACAAGTTTTTCCCATTTAATTTAAATTGCGCTTCTTAGTAAAAAATCTGTGACCATTGCGGTTAATACTTTATAAAAACACCATTGATCAGAAGCCTTTCTGCCTAGATCAAAAGATTTGCTATTTTTACTGACAAAATAAGAGAGACGCATGGGAAGAGCATTTGAATTCAGAAAAGAGCGAAAATTCAAGCGATGGGACAAAATGTCCAAGGTCTTTACCCGATTAGGTAAGGAAATCGTGATGGCGGTGAAATCAGGAGGGCCGGATCCTGCCTCAAATCCACGCCTTCGGACTATCATGCAGAATGCCAAGGGCGCTCAGATGCCTAAGGATAGGATCGAAGCAGCGATTAATCGCGCCTCGAATAAGGAAGAGAAGGACTTTGAAGAAATGGTGTATGAGGGCTATGGCCCATTTGGTGTCGCAGTAATCATAGAAACCTCCACAGATAATATCAACCGGACTGTTGCCAACGTGCGAAGTTACTTTTCTAAAGCAAGTGGCTCACTCGGCACATCCGGCTCGGTAAGTTTTATGTTTGACCGAAAAGCAGTTTTCAGATTTGCAAAAGCAGAATTTGATTTGGAGGAATTAGAGTTTGAATTGATCGATTTTGGATTGGTAGATATCGATGAAAATGACGGTGAAATCTACGTTTACACCGAGTTTGAAGATTTTGGTACGATGCAGAAAGTATTAGAAGAAAAAAGTATAGATATCATAAGTGCAGATTTTCAGAGATTCCCTACTACTTTGACCGAACTTACTGAAGAGCAAGAAGAGATCATCCACAAAATGATCGATAAAATGGAAGAAGATGAGGATGTCAACCAAATATTTACTAACATGGCCTAAGCTGCGGCTTTGACCAACAATCATGAATTTTCCAAAAAGACAAAATTACCAGACCACCGAAAAACCACTAATCATAATCGGGAGCAAAAACCCTGTAAAAATAGCCTCCACTGAAAGCGCATTTTCAGAAGTATTCAAACAGCCTTTTCTAGTAAATGGAATCAATGCTAGTTCGCTCGTTTCAGATCAGCCAAAAGGTGACAAGGAAACATTCGAAGGTGCAAAAAACCGAGCGCGCAACTCAAAATCAAGTTTTCCTGAGGCAGATTATTGGGTTGGGATAGAAGGAGGAATCGCAGAAGACGAATTAGGCATGAGTGCTTTTGCGTGGGTTTATGTGGAAAACAAGGCTGGGTTGACTGGAAAAGCTAAAACAGGTACTTTTTATATTCCCGAAGGCGTAGCTAACCTAGTAAGGTCAGGGATGGAACTTGGACATGCCGATGACCAATTCTTCGCACTGGAAAATTCAAAGCAAGAGGGAGGATCTGTAGGAATTCTTACGCATGGAGTCCTTGACCGGACTAGGTATTACCATCAAGCAATAATTCTGTCTTTAATCCCTTTTTTAAACGAAAAATTGTATTGAACTTAATTTGATCTATAAAAAATATTATAATTACCCGATTTTAAAATATTTTTTAAAAGTACTTGTCTAGTATCAAATAATTCTTCTTCTTCGCAGAAGAATTTTTCAAAATAGTTCTAAAAAGATATTTCCCTTAATAATAGTTGCTTAAATCACCCAACCTCTTAAGTAGCGATAGGCCTCCCTCGGGAGGTCTATTTTTTTAAGTTGTTTAAAAAATTCCGCAGTGAGACCCGCCAATCAGGATCAGCATCCCATTCAGGGCCAATATATAATTCATCTCTGACGAGTAGTTTGATATAATATTTAACCACTATACGGCTCATATCAGTTGAAGGACTCAGTTCTAAGCCCATACTTTGCATCAGATCTGCTTCTCTTCCCTCAACTTTCAACAAAATAAACTGGACACGATCCTCAATCAACTCCTGATTTGTCTTCGCTTCTGTAAGCCACTCAACTTGGTAAGCGTATTCCTGCTTTAAGATCTCCTCAATTCCAGACTTTTGATTTGCTTGCTCTGCAAGAATAGTTTCCTGAGACTTTCCGTAATTATCGTATTTGAAATAACTTAATAAGCCTGATTGAGCGGAGGATCCTTCGATAGGAATTCCCAATTTGAATACATCAAGATTAAGTGGATTTCTAGGTAAAAACTTCAATGTGGCTGTGGCTTCCTCAGCACTGATGCTCAGAAACTCTGGTACATCCAGAACCAATAAATTTTTAGATTTTAAACCTTCGCCGATCGCAGCAAATTGATGGATGGTTTCAGTATAAGTCTGACCCACTTTCCCAAATAAAGCAGTGCTTGGGATCATTTGGCCATTATTGGAAAAAAGGCCTACATGGATGCTAGTTTGATTCTTTTGCCGAGTCACCAAAATAATGTTCTTAACTTGGCGAGCACTAAAAACTTTCGCATACTCTGCCTGAACCTCTTCTGATACTGTAACCTGTTCTAGTTCAAAATAGGCTACTGGATCAGCTCCTGCTGTAACAAGACTAGTATGTACGCTATCTGCCAGCTGTTCCCAAGTGAAAACTGGCCTAGTCCCAGGGTCTGAAGAGATTAACACTACGGCTTTACCATCAAAAAAAGATTCAGGAAGCGTTCCCTGAGCTTGACTTACAAAATTTAAAGAAATGAATAAAAATAAAGAACCTATATATTTCATCTATTCAGAGCGTAGATTGGCTGAGCTTATTAATTTTACGAATATACATAACGCAAAATACTTCCTGAGATGGTAATTCCAAGCAAATCAATTTTTAGCTTTTTCTTCTTTTTATTTATTTCTGTAGGCTTTGCTCAATCCATTGATGAAAAAAAATTGCTTTCAGACTTAAAACTATTATCCGCTGATGAGTTGAAAGGTCGAAAAACACTCAGTGAAGGAAATAAAAAAGCCAGAACGCACATTCAATCTGAGTTTCAAAGAATAGGTCTGAAAACACAATATGCAGAGTATCTACAGTCTTTTTCCTTCGAAAATCGAAGAGAAAACAAAAAATATGAAGATGCTGTCAATGTCATAGGTTTTTTACCGGGTTTGGACTCTAGGAAGATCATTGTGATTACGGCACATTACGATCATGTGGGTGTAGGAAAAAAAAATTCGAAAGGCGATTCGATTTACAATGGTGCGGATGACAACGCTTCAGGAACGGCAGCTCTTTTGGCTTTAGCGGAGTATTTTTCGAAAAATCAACCGCAACATCCGATCATGTTTGCTGCCCTAGATGGTGAAGAGATGGGACTTCAAGGCGCTAAGGCGTTACTGAAAGACTTTCCATTTCCTCTGGATAATATCCTCATGAACATCAATATGGATATGATTAGTAGAAATGAGAACGACGAGTTATATGCTTCTGGGACACATTATTATCCGGAATTGAAACCAATTCTTGAGCAAGCATCAGTCAGTTTGCTACCAAACCTGAGATTTGGTCATGATCTGCCTAATACTGGCCGAGAAAACTGGACACAGTCCTCAGACCATGGCCCTTTTTTTGATGAAAAAATCATGCACATCTACTTTGGAGTTGAAGACCATGAGGATTATCATCAACCTAGTGACGAGTTTGAGAATATCAAACCCAGTTTTTTTACAAACTCGGTGAAATTGATTTTGAAATGTATTGTTGCTCTGGATCAAAAATTACCAAAATAATGAGTCAAAAATTTCTATTTAATTTGATCTTGAGTATTTTAGAAAAGATTCATCTTCCACTCCCATACACTATTGCCTAAATCAGACTTCATTACCAAGCTGCTAATTTGGAGGCTTCGACACATGAGCAACCAAAACTTTATCCTAATCCTCAGTGGGATAATAGGGATAATTTCAGGATTGGCGGCTGTCATTCTGAAAGAAGCAGTCCATGCCATACAGCATTTTCTTACAGAGGATTTCTATACTGAGTACGCCAATTTTTTATATATTCTGTATCCTCTTATTGGGATTTCGGCTGCCTATATGGTAGGAAAATATTTTTTTAAGGATACTGGGGGACATGGGATTCCTGACGTATTATTTACAATTGCAAAAAAACAGAGCATAATTCCTCGGGTTAAAACCTATAGCCGAATATTTACCTCCGCCTTGACAGTAGGTTTCGGAGGTTCAGTCGGCTTGGAGGCACCAATGCTAGTCACAGGATCCGCAATTGGCTCAAATGTTGGACTTCTGGTCCATCTTAATGCTAAAAAACGAACTCTATTAATTGGATGCGGAGCAGCAGGAGCAATATCCGCAATTTTCGGAGCCCCAATTGGCGCGGTGATCTTTGCCATTGAAGTTATATTAATGGAGATAAGTACAGCTTCATTCATCCCTTTACTGATTGCCTCTGTCACGGGATCCTTGACTTCAATGATTCTCATAGGCGAAGACCCAGTTTTCACATTTGACCTGGTAGGATCTTTCTCCGCCAGCCATATGCCGTATTATTTATTACTAGGCATGGTTTGCGGCGTAGTGTCACTCTATTTCAGTAGTGCTGTTCGGACTACCGAACGTCTCCTAGAAGGCCTAGATTCTCAAGTATTAAAACTACTCTATGGAGGAGCCCTTATTGGTTTCATGGTCTTTTTCTTCCCACCGATTTACGGGGAAGGATACGATTTCTTGAACCTTTTGATCAATGGCAACTCAGATCAACTGCTCGATAAGAGTCCATTTTTCTCTTCAACGACAAACCCATATTTGATAATCATTTTCCTGTTACTGATTATTTTGGTAAAGCCAATTGCTTCAGCATTAACCCTAGGGAGTGGAGGAAGTGGAGGAATTTTTGCCCCGTCGCTTTATGTTGGTGGTGTTGTAGGTTTCGTTTTTGCCTATTCTAAAAATATGCTTGGATTCCATATTCCACTTCCACTGGCACATTTTACCCTAGTAGCTATGTGCGGTGTGATGGCTGGCGTCCAGCATGCACCTTTGTCTGCAATCTTCTTGATTGCAGAGCTTACGGGTGGATATGAATTGTTTGTGCCCTTAATGTTCGTTTCGGCGATATCCTATATCACGACCACCTATTTCCAAAAAGACAGTTTGTACGTGATGCAACTCAAAGAAAAGGGGCGTCAACTTCCTGAATCCAAAGATCAGGAGCTTCTGGATTTAATCACTATTACACATGTGATCGAACGGGACTTGATTCCAATACATCCTGATGCCAAGCTCCGAGATTTGATCGATTTGGTAAAAATATCGAAGAGAAATATCTTCCCCGTCGTAGGTAACGATGGCACGCTCAGAGGGATCATCACGCTTGATGATATTCGGGATATTATGTTTGATCGGGAAAAGCAAGAGAAGATCTCGATCAGTCAGCTCATGCACAGTCCACCAGAAATCCTATTGGACACAGAAAATATGCAAAAGGCAATGGAGAAATTTGAACGATCCGGTGCTTGGAATCTCCCTGTAATCGCCGAGGGTCGCTATATAGGTTTTGTATCCAAGTCGAGAATCTTCAATGCATATCGAAAAAGGCTCATCAGAGAACGCCAAGATTAAGCAATTTTAGAATAAAATTTGGAGAAGAGATTATCCACCTTTTGATTCACTTTTTAGGATCTACTTAATTAAGTTAAGTGCAATTATCCACATAATTCACTTTCAAATTGACTATATAACATATTGATATATAGTGATTTGACAACTCAAAAAAAACCAATGTGGATAAATTATTGATTTTGTGGATAAAAAAACCTTGTATTTTTTAATCCTTTAAAAATGGTCAGAAACGGGCTTTTTTAAAAATTAAATTATTTCTTAGACCTCAAAATTATTTTAAAAATCAAAAGATATACTCGATCATTTTTAGAATAAAATTTGGTTTGGAAAAAAAATTTTAGTTTGATTTTACAATACTTGAAAAAGTAAATCAAAGAAATCCAAGTCCCTTAGAATTATCTAATTTTAACATCTTAAATTCAAATTAGATTCCGTAGCCCAGAGGTGCCAAGTTGTTCATTTGACGCATGATCCACCCTTGGCGACCTACAATGTAAGGAGTAGGTCTTGCAGGAGTCCATCTTCTTGGATTAGGTAAGACCGCTGCGATCATTGCGGATTGACTTCTATTGAGTTTTGCAGCAGGCTTGTTATAATAGGTCTGGGCAGCGGCTTCAATTCCATAGATTCCCTCTCCCATTTCAATAACATTAAGGTACACTTCCATAATCCGCTCTTTTGACCAAATGAGCTCTACTAAGACTGTGAAATATGCCTCCAAGCCTTTCCGGACATAGCTTCTGGCTGGCCATAAAAAAACATTTTTGACTGTTTGTTGGGTAATTGTACTTGCCCCCTTGATTCGCTTTCCTTTTTTATTTCCTTCCCAAGCTTTACTCATGGCTTCCAAATCGAAGCCATTGTGATCCAGAAATTTTTGATCTTCGGAAGCATACACTGCTTGTGGCGCATGTTTAGAAATTTCACTCATTGGTACCCAATCCTTGTATAATCTCATCTCCTTTTTTTCGTCCGTTGCTTGCTCCACTAATCGGATCACCATTAGAGGCGTAATAGGAATAGGGATAAAGCGATAAAGAATCGTGAGACCAATTGATAGGATAAAAAACCAGAGCATTGATTTCCAGATAAATTTCCAAACCCATTTCAAAATTTTCATAGCCCGTATTAGTAAGTCGCAAAGGTCTGCACAAATTGATAGAAAAAGACAGCTTTTTCACTCGTTGCAATAATATTAAGATCTTCCTCCATCGCTTGAATCTCAGCTTCATTGATCAATCCTGCGTCAAGTAAGCCCGAACTTCCACTTTTCATTAAAATTTTCCAAAAGCTTAGCATTTTTTTCAGATCTTCCGATTTGGATTGGTCAAGGTGAAAATCACCATGAAAAAGTGCTATTTCTTTATACCCAGCTTTGAAAAGCATATTACCAAGCTGCGCTCCTACGTCTGGGTCTCCACCATGTGCACGTTGAAGCTGATTGTATCGCTCATAGTACAATTTCAGATTTGGAAGTTCTGGAGCAAAATAAAAGCTCGAATTAAACACTTCCGTTATCCAGATTTTTGCTCCGGGAAGCAGTAATTGGGTAGTTAATTCCAGCACCTTAGTGGGATCGGGGATATGCTCCAATGCCCAACAAATAAATACTGAATCAAATTGATCCCCCAAATCTAACTTCCGTGCATCTTGGCAAAAAAACTTTACCCGATCACCTGCAAAAGCCAAATTCTTCTTGGCCTGCTCAATCTGAGCTTCAGAATAATCAACACAAGTAATCCTAAGCTCCGGCCAAAGTTTGAGCAACATCTGAGTCTGAGCACCTACTCCAGAGCCTATTTCAAGAAGATTTTTACAGCCCGTAAAATCTATGCGAGGATAAATTTTAGACTCTAAAAAATTGGCTTGATCCAAGAGACGCTGCTGCTCCTCTGGGATGAATCCGTGTAAATATGCTTCTGCCATTATATTAAGTTCCCAATTAATTCTTACCAAAAATGGGGAATTTTTAGCTTTTTAGAATTACCAGGAAATAAGAAATTTGATTAAGTAAAATTATATCAGAAAGTTAATTTGATCTAAGC
>CAWUWQ010000371.1:0-4809 GCA_963926065.1 uncultured Algoriphagus sp. | reverse complement strand
AATTGGTCTTCCACGCATGGATCCGTCCAATAGCCCTTCTTTCGCTCATATTCTTCAAGCAATTTTGCGCCATCTTTAAGCTTCAATTCTTCCAATGAATGATAACCAAGGAAAATGAGATCTTCTGCAAACTTGATTCCGACTGACGGTACAGTTTGGAATTCAGCCAAAGCAAAAAGGGTTTTCACTCGATCTGAACTTACATCTAAAATCACTTTTAATTCATCCGCAGCCAAATCCAAAACCTCTGAAATCTTGATTTTAGCTTTCCGAAGGTTCTGTCGCTCAGCTAGACTTAGGTTGAGTTTAGGAGTGGATTTTTTCTTCATTACTTTAAAATAATAATAAAGAAGATACAGAAGTCAATTTAATAGGGTGAAGGGAGGGTTTACCCTCTAAAAAACAAACCCAGCCTAAAAAAACAAACCCAGCCAAATGGAGCTTGACTGGGTTTGAGGTTTTTTGAGTTTAACATATTCAGAAATTATCCCATAGTAAATCCATCACGATAGGTTCTCGTCACGAATTGATTGGCTTCCTCCAAATTGGTAATCCGAAGGTTTTCACCGTCCCAAAGGAGTTTCTTTCTACCAAAGAATTCTTGCTGGCCCTTGCTGTTTTCTCTTCGAAGCATGTAGCTACGAATGGCAAGATTACCCATTAACACTGTCTCGGTCATAGGACCTGCATAGTCAAAAGAGGAAGTCAAGCCTTTATGTTCTGCACTTCCGAATCCTGCTTTGCAAGCATCTACCCAAAGGCGCTGATGTCCATATTCAGATTCCATATTGTCTTCTGATTGAGGCCCCATTTCTTTAGTGCCGTCATTTAGATAGAGTTTTGGTTGAAGCGGAGAAGAGTCATTGATATTGGTAGAAATGATTCCTTTGTCACCGATGATCAAGACGCCATTTGCTGATCCGCTGCCTCCGATATCATCGTCTGCTGGAATAATGTCTGGGTGAGAAGGCTTGATTCCGCCATCACTCCAAGTCATCTCGATAGGAGACTTACTCTTAGAAGTGGCTGCAAAATGCAACGTGATAAACGAGGAAGCTGGGCATCCTTCTGGATTATAATCAGGTGTCCACATTTTCGAGAAGACAGTTCCAACGCTACATTCCGCATCAGTTGGGTATTTTAATCCTAGGGTTCGGAATGGTATATCAATCAAATGGCATCCTACATCTCCAAGTGCGCCTGTTCCGTAATCCCACCAGCCTCTCCAGTTGAATGGATGAAGATTTGGGGTAAATGGTATCTCAGGAGCTGGACCTAGCCAAAGATCCCATTGCAAGGCATCTGGCTTGGATCCTGTGTCTGCTGCAGGAAAAGGACCTCCCTGAGGCCAAACCGGACGGTTAGTCCAAACTTGTACTTTTGAGACTTTACCAATTTTATCAGTATCAATCCACTTCTGAACGACATCTAGGTAAGGATTGGATCCGCCTTGATTCCCCATTTGAGTAACTATTTTCTGGGTACGTGCAAGCTCAGTGAGTATTCTTGCCTCTGAGATATTATGAGTCATCGGCTTCTGCACATAGACATGCTTGCCACGATCCATTGCGTATTTCGCAGCAGGTCCATGGACATGATCAGGAGTGGATATAGTTACCGCATCAATATCAGTTTCGGTATCTAGCATTTTGCGGTAATCTGCATACAGCTTAGCATTCGGGAAATTATCTACGGAACGCTTTGCCGAACCTGAAAAGTCTACATCGCAAAGTGCAACGATTCGCTCTCGGCCTTTAACAGAAGCAAGCATGATATCACTGGCACCTTTACCGCCGGCTCCGATTGCAGCGATATTCAATTGATCAGATGGGGAAGTGAAACCTACGCCTCCAAGTACATGTCGCGGGACGATGAAAAAAGACGAAGCAATAGCGGCATTTTTGATAAAATCTCGACGACTTTTCTCCAAAATAGGTTTGTTAGGTTTTTTCATAGAATTGGGGTTTGATTCTTAATCGAATTCTAAAATAGGAAATTTTGTCATGTGTTAAATCATTTTAGGATAAATGGCAGTTATGCTTTAGTTGTTTTTAAAATTTATAGGGTTAATAATACGAACTGACTTGATATTAATGAATTGAATTTTCTGTTAACGATTCCGTAGATTAAACTTAATTTATTTACAACCAGTATGGTTTACTGATTATTAACCCATTTATTTGAATCAAATTAACTCTATCCAAAACCTACCAACCTATGAAAATTGGTTTAGTCAAAGAAACTAAGGAGTTTGAGCGTCGCGTCGCTTTGAGCCCAGATGGGGTCAAGCTTTTGATAAAAAAAGAATATCAGATTCTAGTGGAATCTGGTGCTGGTGAATCCTCGTATTTTTCTGATCAAGATTACATTGCTGCCGGTGCAACAGTTGTTTCTAAATCTGAAGCATTGGCAGTCGATGTGATTTTGAAAGTCAATCCTATGACTTTGGAAGAAGTCGCTGGAGCAAATGAGGGAGCTGCATGCATTTCATTTTTGTATGCTTACACCGTTCCGGAATTGATCAATGCCTTTCTTGCAAAGAAAATCACCGCCATCTCCATGGATGCTGTGCCTCGAATTTCCCGGGCTCAAAAGATGGATGCATTGAGCTCTCAAGCAAATCTAGCAGGATACAAATCAGTCATATTAGGAGCCAATTATCTTGGGAAAATCTTCCCGCTATTGATGACGGCCTCTGGTACGATCACACCTGCAAAAGTTTTGATTTTTGGAGCTGGCGTGGCAGGTTTGCAGGCAATTGCTACTGCCAAGCGCTTGGGTGCAATTGTCGAAGTGACTGATGTGCGACCCGAAACCAAAGAGCAAGTAGAATCTCTCGGAGGTAGATTTCTTACCGTAGAGGGAGCAGAAGAAGTAAAAGTGGAAGGAGGTTATGCCGCTGAAGTATCCGCGGAATTTCTGGCGAAGCAGAAAAAACTAATCGAAGATAAAATCAAAGATGCGGATCTGGTCATCACTACCGCTTTGGTGATGGGAAAAAAATCACCAATACTGGTCACCGAAGAAATGGTGAAAAGCATGAAAACAGGTTCGGTAATCGTTGATATGGCGGTAGAATCCGGAGGGAATTGTGAAATCTCAGAAATAAACAAAACAGTGGTCAAACACGGGGTAACCCTCGTTGGGGAATCTAATTTGCCAGCTTTGCTTCCAGTGAATGCAAGTCTATTGTATTCCACTAATATCAGTACACTGCTTCTTCACCTTAGTAACAAAGATGGATTGAATCTTGACTTTGACGAAGAAATAACCAGAGGATCAGTAATTACCCATGAGGGTGTTTTGATCCATGAATTCACCAAAAAAATATTGAATCGTTAACCCCTAAATCTATGAATGCAGATTCACTTATTATACTCATCTATATTTTGGTCTTAGCCAGTTACTTAGGCTTCGAACTGATCACCAAAGTGCCCCCAACGCTTCACACGCCGCTGATGTCGGGTTCAAATGCAATATCGGGAATCACCATCGTCGGTGCGTTGATTGCTTGCAATGAAATGGGATATAGTACACTAAGCAAATGGCTAGGGATGCTAGCCTTGATTTTGGCCACTATCAACGTCGTCGGCGGCTATATGGTGACAGATCGTATGCTTAAAATGTTCAAGAAGAAATGAGCATACTAATCCAAGTTGCCTACTTGATCTCCTCGATTCTGTTTATCCTCGGGATTAAAAAATTGGGTAAAACCAAAAGCGCCCGTGAGGGAAATATTTATTCGGCTGTTGGGATGCTGCTTGCGATTGCAGCGACATTAGTCACCCTGAATATTCTCTCTTTTGTAGAGATTTTTGTGTGTATCCTGATTGGAGGAGCTATTGGTCTCTACATTTCTCAGAAAGTGGAAATGACCAAAATTCCGGAGATGGTTGCATTGTTTAATGGTTTTGGGGGATTGGCTTCTTTTGCGGTAGCACTTTCAGATTATTTCTTTAAGACCCAGTCAATAGATACCTATCCCGACTCAATAAATGCGATCAGTATTATTGTTTCCGTTTTGATTGGGGGCATTACGTTCACGGGATCGATGATTGCCTTTCTAAAATTGGATGGAAAAATCTCCGGTTCACCGATTACTTTCAAAGGACAGCATCCACTTAACTTGATCTTGCTTGTTGCCTTTATAGTAGCGGGTGTGCTTGCTTATTTAAACCCTGGTGATCCCATTTTCATGATTGGGCTGATTGTGATTTCTTTGCTGTTGGGCATCCTGACCGTGATTCCTATTGGTGGGGCGGATATGCCGGTCGTGATCTCTTTGCTGAATTCATATTCTGGAATGGCAGCTTGTGCTACAGGTTTTATCCTCAATAATAATGTGTTGATCGTGGCGGGTTCGCTGGTTGGGGCTTCAGGAATCATCCTGACTCAGATTATGTGCAAGGCCATGAATCGATCCTTGACCAATGTACTGCTAGGAGGATTTGGACAGACTGTTTCCGGCCCAGCCGCTGATGGTCCGCAGATCGTGGTTAAAGAAATTGGAGTCGAGGAGACAGCGATGTTATTTGATTCTGTTTCTTCCGTATTGGTGGTCCCTGGTTATGGAATGGCTGTTGCGCAAGCCCAGCATGTGATTCGGGAATTGATGGAGCAATGCGAAAAGCGAAATATAGATTTCAAGTTCGCGATTCATCCGGTGGCCGGTAGAATGCCAGGACATATGAATGTCTTGCTTGCGGAGGCGAATATTTCCTATGATAAATTAATCGAGATGGAGTCCATCAATGATGACTTTCCAAATACAGATTTGGTCTTGGTAGTTGGGGCAAATGATGTGGTCAA
>CAWUWQ010000370.1:0-3930 GCA_963926065.1 uncultured Algoriphagus sp. | reverse complement strand
GTCCTCCAGACATCCCAATAGAATAACCTCTTAGAAAGTCGGTATCTTGTTTGAATACATTTCTAAATCTCGGCACGTAAGCGTGACCAGCATGTTTACCTTCCTGCTTTTTATCCAAAAAGCCCTCATAAGTCGCATAGCCTTTTCCCCTGTAATTATGAGAACCAAGGAATTTCCCCATCAAGCCTGAATCATTTCCAATTCCATTAGGGAATCTGGATGATTTTGAATTGAGAAGAATGGCATTTGAAGCTATCGTTGAAGCATTCACAAAGACGATCTTAGCATAAAAGTCCATCTCATCACCAGTTTCCCGATCTATGATTTTCACTCCCGTCGCCTTTTCTTTTGCATCGTCGTAAATCACAGAATGTACAACCGAGTTCGGACGGATAGTCAGATTCCCAGTTTTTTCAGCCCAAGGTAAAGTGGAAGCATTGGATGAGAAATATCCCCCATAGACGCAACCTCTATTACACATCGCCTGATTCTGGCATTTATTTCTGCCTTGCTGCTTATGGATTTCTTGAGGATCAGTCAAGTGGGCACATCTCCCCTGGATCAAATGCCGACCTTCAAAATTGGTTTTCAATTGCTCCTTATAATAATTCTCGATACAGCTCAGTTCAAATCCAGGCATCACTTCAGAATCCGGAAGTTCGGCAAGGCCATCTTTGGCGCCCGCTATACCAGCAAATTTCTCTACATAGGTATACCAAGGATTTAAGTCTTTTGCCCGAATGGGCCAATCCACCGCAAAGCCATCTCGTGCCGGTCCATCAAAATCAAAATCCGACCAACGCTGAGTCGCTCTTGCCCAGAGCAATGACTTGCCCCCTACATGATAGCTTCTCCACCAGCGAAATGGCTTTTCGAAAATCACCGGTTGCTCATCTTCAGACATGGCCCATTGTACAGTTTCTTCTCGTTTCCATGACCAGTCCGCCAATCCTGCTCGTTTCTCCAAGGGAATATTTCCTCGAAACTCAAACTCCCATGGTGCTTTGGAAGCTGTGGGGTAATCTTCTATGTGACGAACCATCCTACCTCGATCAAGTACGAGGGTTTTTAGTCCGGCATCACAAAACTCTTTCGCGGCCCAGCCGCCTGAAGCACCGGAGCCAATGACGATAGCATCGTAGGTCCTTTTTTCCTTTGAATCTTGTAGCATTTAATTAGGCTTTTTGGGTGACTTCAGCGCAGCCGTTGTAAAATCCCGGCGCAACTTGATAATTTCGATAGTTAACCATTACCTCTTTCACGGTGGTAAATCCAGTGATGGTTTCTGATTTCATGACTTTAAAAAATTCTTTCTCGGATTCCACTTCCGATTCAGCCAAAGCCATTAGGCTCTTTTCTCTAGCCTGACGATCCAGCTTCAAAAAATCTGAACTGATTAACTTTTGTAACTCCTTTTTGATCACTTCTTGATCTGCGGGTTCGTAGCATTGGGCGATGACTTTATTGATATAATCATGCGTTCCAGTGCTCAAAGCTCCGATTGGTTTTGCATCTACTGACGGCAAAATAGGTGGTAAGCCCTCAGGGATAATCGTATCGGCAATTGCACGTATTGTCTGTTCCTCTTTGAAAGAGAAAAAGCCCTCATGTGTCAATTGATCTATGATTTGCCATTTCCAATCGGCAAACACCAATCCGGCAATACCCACTGCCGAGCCTCCAATTAGTTTTAAAGATTTTCTTCTGTTCATCGTCGGGATATTATGGTGTTAATATAACAGTATACCTAGCGAAAATAAAAACAGAACCAAGTCATTTACATCAATGGTTTTTACCAGAATAAATTTTATAGAAATAAAAAAACCACCGAGATCCGGTGGTTTTATGCTCTTTTTTCAATTTATTCTATTTTCTATAATCCAATGGCGGTTTTCTATCGCCTGTCAAAGCCTCATACTTAAAGTTAGCTCCTCTCCTTCGGTCAAGTTCAGCTTTTGCTTTTACCGTCACAGAAGGATCTTTGAAAATATCCATTGCAGTCAAGGTTAATGTTTTTGCAGCGACCATCATTCCTTTCTTTCCAATACTAGTACCTCCAGCGGCTACAGCTTGCCAAGTATGAGCAGAGGTTCCCGGTACCCAAGTAGCAGTTCCTAACCCAGCGGTTGGGACTAACCAACTCACATCTCCAACATCTGTAGATCCACCTGCACCTTTTTCATTCACTTCAAAAGGAGTGATTATTGCTGCGTCTGCAGGAGATGCTATAACGCCTTCAGGGAAAGTTTTTATGATTTCTTCAGCAAACTTTTTCTCATCCGCTGTGTAATTCACCCCACCCACTTTCGATAAATTTTTAAACATGATTTGCGAAAGGGTTTCATTAGGAAGCAGGTTATAGACTCCATTGATAATCTCATACTCCATTCGTGTCTGCGTACCTAAAGCTGCACCTTCGGCAGTTTTGATCATTCGCTGAAAAATCTCTTTTACAACTCTTGCATCAGGATGTCTTACATAATGATAAGATTCTGCAAAGGCAGGTACCACATTCGGAGCTTCACCACCACGAGTGATCACATAGTGCATTCGAGTCTCCATCGGTACGTGCTCACGCATCAAGTTGACCATAAAATTCATAGCCTCTACCCCATCCAAAGCAGATTTCCCTCTCTCGGGAGCTGCCGCAGCATGTGAAGCCACTCCGTAAAAACGGAACTTGGTGGAAATATTAGCTAAAGAGGAAGTTGCACCAGCCTCGTTATCGGAGCCTGGATGCCAATGAAGCATTGCGTCCACATCATCCATCAGACCTGCTTTTGCCATATAGACTTTTCCTCCTCCGCCTTCTTCAGCGGGGGTGCCATAGACACGAAGAGTTCCTTTAATATTATTGTCTTTCATCCACTCCATCACGGTGATTCCTGCCGCAGTGGAAGCTGTTCCAAATAAATGATGGCCACAAGCATGTCCTGCTCCTCCTTCAATTACAGGATCACGAAATGGGACTGCTTTCTGGGAAACACCCGGAAGCGCGTCAAACTCCGCCATAATTCCAATAACGGGCTTACCTGAGCCATACTCAGCAACAAAAGCCGTTGGAACACCTGCTACGCCCGCTTTTACGACAAAGCCAGCATCTTTTAAGGTTTGCTGAAGCAAAGCCGAACTCTCAGTTTCGAGGTATCCAAGCTCTGGATTAGACCATATTTTCATAGCTAGATCTCCGTAGAAATCTGCTTTAGAATCTAGCTTTTTCAAAACTTCTTCCTGTGCGAAAGAAGGGAAAGTAATGATCAAAAAGATCAGAATTAAATAGATGTTTTTCATTTGTGTTAGGTTTTATGCACCAAAGTAGGAATTGTTTTGAAAAGTAGCTTCGCAAATTGAATATTGATTTTTCGGTTGTAATAACAATTTAGCTCAATCCCCTTGGAGGGGAACCGACTAGTATTTCGAAGTAAAAGCTGATTTTAACAATTAAATACTTAGTTTTTTTATTCAAATAGATTAATTGGCAATGTGAGGAATGTCACCAAAATCAAGAGAAAACAAGTCCTAATTTTAGATAATTATGAGTTTTTCGAGATTTGAAATTTCGATTGAGAAGAATAAAAAATCCGTAAATAACCAAAATAATAGGATGAAAAAATCAAGAAGAACGTTTCTTACTCAAATAGGAACTATCGGAGCAAGTACTGGTCTTTTAGGACTAACTGCACCTGACTCGAAGGCCAATCCTTTCAAATCAAACCCCGAGAAATTCACCCTATCAATATTCCAAACCACTGACGTCCATTGCCAAATCCATGCACATGATGAGTTATTTTGGGAAAATGGCGAAAAAGTATTTCGGAAAACCGGTGGTTATTCACATCTAAAAACTTTTGTAGACCAAGAGCGAAATAAAACTGAACACAGCTTTCTGATTGATACTGGAGATATGTTTCAGGGGTCTGAGCTCTCAGT
>CAWUWQ010000369.1:0-11595 GCA_963926065.1 uncultured Algoriphagus sp. | reverse complement strand
GTGTAATCATTAGTAGAAGCCCAAAGAATATAGATATCAAAAACCCCGGCTTCGTCCACTTGTTGTTGCAGGGATTTGCCCTGTAAGGAAGAAAATCCAGCTCCACCCACGCCATAATTGGTGATTTCCATTCCCAAACGTTCTTTCCACATGATTTTCGCGCTATCACTGGCTGGAATTACAGATACTGAGCCACCAAAGACTGCCACAGACTTTCCATAATTCAAGGAGCTTTTGATTGCACTTCCTTCCGGTTGCTCTTGGGCAAATACGGTATTAGAAAAAAGTAAGAATAGAATAAGGATGTATTTATTGGTTTCTTTCATATGATTATAATTTGATTTTGAATGGTCACATGGAATCTCGCATGGCTTATAGATTCCAGTGTGTGTCGCCGGTGACATGCTCGATTTCATGGGTTCGGGGTCTATTCGATTAATTATCAGGGTTTGGTTTATAAACTATAAATATTTTCAGGGACTATTTGAGTACTGCGTTTTTTTTTTCTAATTGTACCTATTAAAAACACTAACTAGTAAAAACCATGAAATGTAGAATTGCACTCTTTAGCAGCTTTATGCTGCTATTTGCTATGAGTTTTGTTATTGCCTCACCAACTTTGAATCCCGAATACTTCGAAGGAAAATGGAGTGTCTTAGTAAAAGGAACTCCTCAAGGAGATGCAACTATCCCGATGCGATTTGAATCCAAAGAGGGCGCTACCAAAGGCTATTTTATGGCCGATGAGTCTGGACAAGAATTTGAAATGAGTTCAGTATCCATTATTGATGGAGTATTATCTGCTGCATTCAACATCCAAGGGTATGATGTGGATATCAATATGTCTGAAGTAGATGGAGACAATGCTGCAGGAAGTTTGATGGGCATGTTTGAGCTGAGCGCTTCTCGGGTAAAGTAGATTGGAGAGTAGGGATTAGGGAACAGGGATTAGAGACTAAAATCTAGGCAAACCAGGACTTTCGCCAATTGTCTAATTTGATCAATTATTTCTAAAAGAATTCTGCCAATTAAGCAACAAAGGCCGCTAGTCAAGTACTAGTGGCCTTTATTTTTTCATCTTGAAAATCAGTCTTTAGCCTTTCAGAGTAAACGCTGGAAGCTGTTTGATCGCACCACCTTCCATGGCAGATTCATGCGCCAATATCCCTACACAAGTGATATTTGCTGATTCCCGTGCATCTGGATATGGTGCTCGGGTTTCATTCAAGGCATTTAAAAATTCATTGACCAAATGCGGATGGGAACCTCCATGACCAGCACCCTGGATAAATGACAAATGTTGATTATCATCTGAATCATAGACTCCACCAGTAGTAAAAGGCTGAATCTCTGTAGGCAATAAATGCGCGTAATCTGGAATTTTAACTCGCTCAGGGCTTTCTCCGGTATGAATTACCGAATCTTCATGCTCGATCAAGGTCCACTCAAAAGACTTTTTCGAACCGTAAACATCAAAGCTCTCCCGGTATTGTCTGGCAGTATTAAAGAGCGATCGAGTAACCTCAGCAGCTAAATCAGAATCCTTCAATTTGATATGACAAGTCTCGATTGCAAATGGAGACCCGTATTTTGGAATTAGGGATTCATCTATTCGGCCTGAACCTAAGCAGGAAACATATTCCGCTTGTGCCTTTGGCAAAGCCAAGACTGGTCCCACACAATGTGTGGCATAATGCATAGGAGGGAGGCCCTCCCAATAGCCTGGCCAACCAGCCATTTCCTGCTGGTGGGAAGCTCGGAGAAACTGGATTTTACCCAATTCTCCTTTTTCGTAAAGCTCTTTTACAAATAGAAATTCTCGGCTATAAATCACCGTCTCCATCATCATATAAGTCAGGCCAGTTCGCTCGGTCTCTGCTACTATTGCACGACATTCTTCCACGGTCGTAGCCATAGGCACGGTGCAGGCCACATGTTTGCCTGCTCGCAAAGCTTTTAAGGATTGCTCTGCATGATTTTGAATCGGGGTATTGATGTGTATCGCGTCGATGTTTGGATCTTCCAGCAACTCATCATAATCGGTATAGACCTTCTCGATCCCGAACGCTTTTCCTATTTCTTCTGCCTTTTCTTTATTTCGCTGGCAGATCGCATACATAGTTGCAAGCGGGTGCTTTTGATAAATAGGGATAAATTCTGCTCCAAAACCTAATCCGATGATGGCTATATTAAAAGGTTTGTTGTTCATGTCTGTAGGTTAATTTTTTGGTAATATTTTTATAAAAAGTCGAAGTACGATTTACGAAGTACGAAATCGATATAGGGTAGGGACCTTGTATTTGGATTTCACTTTTTAAGATTTCATGTTCCAGTTTTCTGATAATAGCAAAATCCCCTTTGCCCCCTTTATCTAAAATCCAATTCCTACTATGTTTTCGAATCCATGGGGGAATTTGCTCCGTTTCCAATTCGAAGAATCGATCTCCGGTTTACTATTCTCTATTCCCTATTCCCCAATCTCTCACTCTCCCGCCCATTTCCTCAAAAACTCCAATCCCTCTTTCGCAAATCCGTCTTGACTTGGTGCCAAAGGCTTCCAGATGCAAACGGCTCCGGCAAGTTCTTTGATTTGGGGTGTAAAGCTTTCAATGGAAACAGCCCCTTTATAATTGATTGCTTCCAGACCTCTTTTATAAGCATCCCATCTGGTTTGTCCGGTACCCGGTGTTCCTCGATAGTTCTCAGAAACTTGAAAATGAATTAGTTTCTCTCCAGCTAATTTGATGGCGGCTTCAGCATCTCGCTCCTCGATATTCATATGGAATCCATCCAAAATGACTTTTGCTTCGGGCTCATTGATAGCCACAATCAATTCCATCAACTCTTCACAGGTATTGATGAGATCGGTTTCGAATCGATTTAAAGGCTCCAGCGCGATCTCCAGACCATGTGTTCTGGCTTTCTGACATACTTTTTGAAGATTGGTGACCGCCCGATTCCATTCATTTTTCTTTTGTTCTGGGGAAACCAAGCGGGCTTTTCCCACCGCAGAATACATAGGTCCGGCTACGAATTTGGCACCGAGCTGACTGGTGATTTCGAAGCAGGCATCCAAATAGTCAAAGCTGGTTTGATGAAAACTGGGATCCTCATGAGTCAAATCTCGTGAGGTTCCAAAAGCTCCACAAATAATAGGAGCTAGACCATTATCTGCTAAAGCTGTCTTTAAACTAGGCAGATCAATCAAGCTCGGATCTTCCACCGGAATTTCCACCGCATCAAATCCATAAGATTTGATTTTGGGAAAAAGGTTGATGGTTTCCTTATTAAAAGGGGAGGTCCAAAGCCAGGTACTGACTGCAAAAGTTACGTCTAGTGCCATGCCTATTCTACGATCATAATTCCATTCATAAGCCTCCAATGTCCCGGAACGGTACAGACAAATGGATATTCTCCCGGTTCTGTCGGCGCGGTAAAGACGATTGATTCTCGACCTTCCGGATCTACCAATCTGGTGGCAATAATTACTTCTGGAATCTTCGGTACATAGTTTTGTTCGGCTCCTTTTGGATCTCTCGCCAATTCGTCCGCTGCTTTTCCGATGATCTCTTTGCTTCCTTTTTGACCGATGACCAAGTTGTGCTGCATGAAATCTGGATTTTCGAAGTCAATGGTAACCTGAGTTCCTGCTTTTACGGTGAATGTAGCCTTGTTGAATTTCATCTCATGTGGGATGACTCCAAGTTTGATTACTGTAGTACCGGTAGCACTTGATACGGTTGATGACTCTTGCATCATTTGGATGACGGCTCCAGGCTTCTTCAGTGCCAGAGTTGATTTGTTACTTATTCTGCCAGAGAACATCCAACCTCCTTCATATTTCCCTATTTGATTTTTAGAGTCATTTTGACCAACACGAACTCTTATTGGAGATAGCTCTTCAGCGAAAAGTCCTTTGGTTTTGGCTTTGCCTATTTCTTCACCATTGATCATCAAAGTCATACTTCCATCTTCTACAAGCGTCGCATCGATGGTGAATTGCTCCTCAGGAAGTGCTTTTTTGGAACTGATAATCGTAAGTTTTTCGTCCTGTGCTACTGCAAAGTGAAGTGCATCTTCATAGATATACAAGCTGTAGCCATTTGTATTATTTCCGTGGGCGACCAAAATTCCATCCATTGGATTGTTGCCTTTGGAAGCTATGATGCGAATTACAATTTCCTTTCCGGCAACTTCAGGTGGGAAAAGAATAGAGTTTCGTGAATCCAAAGGGTACTGCTCAGCAACTAAGCTTCGGCTGATTCGATCTGCCAAAGACATCTCAGTATCACCACCAGCTTTTAAAGCCGCCTGATTGTCTCGTTTTGCAAATTCAGTAGGATGTGCTAAAACTGCCGCAAATATTGCTTGAGGCAAATAGGCATCCGTTCCGTTATCACTTGCATCGGCTGCTTTAATCAATTGTTTTGCAGCATCTTCAGAGAAGGGCATCTCAGAAAGGGCCAAGAATGCATATTTTCTGGTATGAAGATCTGAATCATTGAGCAGGTCAGAAGCCATGATTACTTTCAAGGAAGCTGTAGTGCGCGGAATGACGCGAAGGGCATTTTTACGAACAGCTGCAGATGGATGACGAAGGGCTTTTTCGACCACTTGCTCGGCCTCACGGTTTTCACCATTTAGCTCGCCCAAACCATGTAATGCCCAAATTGCGTTGATTGCAGGTCCATTCAAACCCACTTCGTCTACAGATTGGTCACCGATAATTTTGTATAAATCGGAAAGCAATTCCTTGTTTTTGGTCTCGACGATTAAGCGCTGAGCGGTCAATCTCCAGAACAAGTTTTCGCTTTTCAAGGCTTTGATCAATTCAGATCCACTGGCATCTTTCAAGTCAAAGGTCTGAGAATCTTCTCCGCCTTTGTACACCATTCTATAGATTCGACCGTGCTTGGCATCACGCAACGGATTGATGTAAGCATTGCCCTCACCGTTTTCAAAACCTCTTGGAGTGGGATTGTGCTGAATGATAAAATTGTACCAATCTGCCACCCAAAGCGCGCCATCTGGACCAACTTCAGCATGCACAGGAGAAAACCACTCATCAGAACTTGCAAGGATATTGAATCCGTTTTTTTCCTTGAAGCCAGATCCCTCAGAATTGATGACCGCATTGTGAAGCACACGTCCGGTTGGCTCGGCTACGAAAGCAATCTTGTTCCAATAGTTTTTAGGAAAGCTTCTTGCGGTGTAAAAATTGTGACCAGCAGCTGCAGTGTAGCTACCAAACCAATCGACTTGTCTTAAGAATGGAGTAAGATGCGGCATGTCGTAATGGGTGTCGATTCCATGCACGGTATTAGCCGAACCTTGGAAAACAGGACGCTTTAAATAGTTATTTGCCATGGAAAAATACACACTGTGCTGTCCGTTGGCGGTAGAGATGAAGGTTTCAAAATCTTCGGTAAAACCGAGTCCCCAAGTATTATTTGACGTATTGCCGAGGTATTCAAGATTTTCTCCTGAAGGTTCAAAGCGATAGACACCTTGACCAAAAGAATGCTCAACTCCACTGACTTCACCTCTAAAACCTGAGTAGCCCAATACTCCCCAGATTTTGTTGTCAAAACCATATTTCAAATTTGAAGGTCCGGCATGGGTGTCACTTTTGCCCCAACCTGTCATAATCACTTCTCGGACATCGGCGACATCATCGCCGTCCGTGTCTTTTAGAAAAATAAAATCAGGTGCCATGGAAATGAGCATACCGCCATTCATTGGCGTGATGCTTGTAGGAATATTTAGGCCCTCGGCAAAAATGGTAACCTTATCAGCTTTACCATCTCCATCGGTATCTTCCAATATTTTGATTTTATCGTCTCCACCTTCTTTCCGGATTTCATTCGGATAATCTGTAGTTTCAATCACAAAAAGCCTTCCGCGTTCATCCCAAGTCATGGAGATAGGATTGATGATCATAGGTTCGGAAGCAAAAAGCTGCAATTCAAATCCAACAGGAACCTGAACCAATTTCATGCTTTCCTCCGGAGAAAGGGGAAGTTGGTAACGGGGTGCAGGGTCTCTTTTTTCATAATTAGGAATCTCAGCATCCCGAAATTCCGGAGTAGGGATCTCATAAGCTGCTAACTGCGCGTTGACTTGATCGCCAACAGCCCAAAGAATTCCATTTGCAATAAGAGCTTGAAATTCAGATTTTTCCCAAGTCTTCTCATTATGACCCAAAGCAGTATAAAATACACGCCCCTTTCCTTCATTCCGAGTCCAAGTGTAAGGCTCTCGCTTCTCACCATCGACCCGCTCCATCAATACTTCCATATCTGGATTGACTTTGGTATGTACATAGCTCTCATCCCAACTTTCAAATTCCGTCAATCCTTTCATCGCTGGATGATCGGCCTTTATGATTTTCGCGGCAAATACTTCTTCGCCATGTGTACTGAATTGACCCCCAACTGCCTCGATGTACCAATCTGAGTTTTGAAAACAAAAAGAGGCACTATGAATGGGAATTAAAGCTTTTCCACTTTGGATATAGCTTTTCAGCGCTGACTCTTGCTCGGGGCTGATAGCTTCATGATTTGCATAGATCATCAAGCCATCGTAATTATTCAGAGTTTCCTCATTGAGGTCTTCCAAATCTGTCGTGTAGGTAAGGTTGATTCCTTTTTGAAAAAGAGGAGTCTGCAAATACATCATCAGTTTTTCGGAATTGTGATGCTCGCTCTCGTGGCCTAGAACCAGGATTTCTACTCTTCTTGGATCGGTGTCGGAAAGGAAAGATTGCTTTTGATTGCAGCTTGCGATTATCAAGAAAATGATAAGGATACTCAGCAAGCTTTTGACCTGAATGGGGGAGTTTTTCATGATTTTGGGTATAAACGAAATTCAAATCTATATTCCGCAATATTATTTCCATAAGCTAGCTGAATCTGACCCAATACTGACTGTATTTTGATATTTATCGTTAAATTGATCCGATTAATTGCAAAAAAGTATGAAATCGAGTATAAAACCGAGCATGACGAAAGCGTCACAAGGAGGAATTATTATCTACCCTGCGAGATTCCATATGTCCTTTAAAAAACAAGTATAATCCATATGAAAAAGGCAGTTCAAAAGTCTCGAATCCCCGCCGGAAAAGCCTTTGTGATTAAGGAATTAATCGCCCCATTTTTTGATGTGAACTGGCATTTTCACTCTGAATACCAATTGTTTGTTGTACTGAAAGGCGAGGGAACCCGCTTTATTGGCGATCACATCCAGCGTTTTCAAGCGGGTGATATGGTCTTGACAGGTCCGAATTTGCCGCATCTCTGGCGCAGTGATCAGATTTATTTTCAGGATCAGTCTAGCTTAGAGACACATGGAATCGTGATTTATTTCCCTGATCATTTCTTGAATAAGGCTGTTTTTGACCTAGAGGAATTTGAGTTGATCGCCCATCTGCTTCAGAATTCGGCTTCCGGGGTTTATATCTCCGGAAAAACTCAGGAAATTATCCAAAACCGGATGAAAAGCCTTCTTAAAAAGGAGGGAATTGGGAGCATTATTCAATTATTGGAAATTCTGGAAATCATCTCAGAATCAAGAGATTATCAAGTAATCGCTGATCCAAACTATGTCAATTCTCATAAAGAATCGGAGCGGGATCGGATGGGATTGGTGTTTGAATTGGTAATGAAAGGGTATACCAATAAGATAACGCTAAAGGAAGCGGCTGATCTGTGCAACTTGTCTGAAAGTGCTTTTAGCCGGTATTTTAAAAGTCGCGCAAACCAATCCTTCTCGGATTTCCTAAGCCAAGTTCGGATTCATCAAGCGTGTAAATTGCTTCAGGAAGAGAAACTGAACATCAGTCAAATCTGCTTTGAGTGTGGGTTTTTCACGCTTTCCAATTTCAACCGACAGTTTAAAGAGCGAATGGGAAAAACGCCTTTGGAGTATCGAAATGAGTTTTTGAGGTAGGTGGGATTGGGGAAAAGAGAGTAGGGAATAGGGATTGGGGAAAGGGGATTAGGGAATAGAGATTGGATGTTAATGTAAAATAGAAAGCTCAAGTGAGAAATCTGAAAAAATAAAATTGAGTAGAAAAATTCGATTTGAATACTAATCAAACTCCCCCTTGGAATAGAAAGCATTGTGTGGGACTTGGATGATAGTAAAAGGGGGTTAGGGGGATTATCCACTACAAGGGAAATGAAAGAAAATTACAGGTTTTTTATCAAAAAGCTGAAAAAGCCAAAAGCCAACTTTGTAAGACCAAGTCTCGATCCTTAAAAAATCTCGTAAATCGTCATCCGTAAATCATAAATCATAATATCGATCCCGAAAAACTGACACTAACTGGAACCACAAAATTCCCTAAATGCACCTGATGCCGCTCGACTTTATCTAGTTTATTTTTATTGACAATAAATGAGCGATGCGTTTTGATAAAAAAGGAGGGGAGTAACTTTTCCAATTCACCAAAGGTCATTCTGGAAATCAGTTTTTCTTTTTCCAATTGAAAAGTCACATAATTCCCGGCAGCTTCGCAAAATAATAGCTCACTGAAATTCACTCGGATCTGTCCTTCAGAGGTTTTGATGAAAAATGATCCATTTTCTCCTGCTGGTTGCAAATCCTTCCATTCCTGCGCTTTTTGACAAGCTTTCATAAAGCGACTCAAAGGAAAAGGCTTCAATAAATAATCCAGCGCATCCAATTCAAAGCCTTTCACCGCAAAATCAGAATAGGCAGTGGTAAAGACGATCAAGGTTTCTTTGGGAAGCATCGCCGCCAAATCAATTCCTGAGATGTCAGGCATATTGATATCCAGAAAAACTAGATCAACAGGCGAATTTCGCTGGTATTCCAATCCCTGAATAGCATCCGAAAATACCGCATGGAGTTCTAAAAATGGGATTTTGGAAGCATGAGCCTTGATCACTTCCAAGGCCATATTTTCATCATCTATTGCGATTGCGCTTAGCATATTATTTTAATTGAAGGGAAAAATGTACGAAATGCTCTTCGTCATTCCCTACGATTGTCAACGAATGTGTTTGTGGGTAGAGTAGTTCGAGACGCTTTCTTATATTATCCAAGCCAATACCTGACTCGTCTTTTGGATCGTCAGTTGCCTTTTTTGGGTGCACGCTATTGACCACATCCAAGTGAATAGAACCTTTCAAACAGCGCAGATTGATCTTGATCCAAGACTTGTTTTTGGTACTGATGCCATGTTTGAAGGCATTTTCTATAAAAGGAATCAGCATCATCGGTGCAATTTCACCTTCGCAGAAGTCCTCCTGAATTTGAATCGTAAGCTCCAGATTTGGCTCTTTTCCGAATCGAAGCAGTTGAATGTCCAGGTAGTTTCGCAGGTATTCGATTTCCCGCTTGATCGAGATTTTATCCTGCAGGTTCTCATGCAGCATAAAGCGCATCATATCCCCGAGCTTTTGAATTCCGTCAGAAGTCTTCTCTGCATTTTCTGTCAAGGCAGATCCGTAGAGCGTATTCAGCGCATTAAATAGAAAGTGTGGATTAATCTGAGATTTGAGGAAACTGAGGTTTGCCGAACCTTGGTTTACTTCATGGGTAAGTGTTGTAATCTGACCCAAGTAATCTTCGTATTTCTTGAAAATCAATTTTGAAATCGGAAATAGGATAAAGAGCATAAAAGCGATAATCCCCAAACCGGCTAATATTGCTGCTTCTGAATTTGTCTCTGCAGAAATAATAAAACATGGGAGAAATATGACTGAAATTGCCAATGCCAAAAACCATCTTGCAGGCTTTTTTCTCCCTCGCTGAAAGTTTAGAAAAATCAATTTGTAATAGTAAAAAATAGCCACCAAGGTGATTGGAAGGATAACCGAGAAAATAATAGGAACCGCATCATTGATAATTCTAGCGGTGCCCTGAATCAAAAAGACGGTGATAAATATAAAAATCAAAACCAATCGAACTCCATTGTAAAGTTGGAAATCACGCAATTTGGGTGGCATCAGGATATTTCGTACCAACAGCACAGCGATCAAATAGGCGGCATAAAGTGCCATGGTATTAAAGTAAAATCTAAGAAATCTAGTCACTGAAATATTCGGATCTGCATTGGTCAAGACCGTAGTGAAAAGTCCTGTTCCAAAAGCGATAAGAAGACCAAAACCAACCAAGGCAAACTTATTTTTGTTGCTTAAATAATTCGGAACCAACTTCATATGGGTGAGGTAAAAGCCCACATATAGAATTATGGGTATCATTACCTTGGCCAGATGCTCATTCAGATGGTAATCATTTTGATAGGATAGACTTAAGGTGTTGACGATGGTCATCAACAGAAAAATAAAGGTTATCGTCCACCATTCGATTTGTCGGAAAGCTAATGCTTGACTTTTCATTGAGTTGTTTTTTGGTTGCGAGGTTTCATTTCTTGCTCAATTTTGATGGTTTGGTCGACTTCGCTCACGTTTTTTGATTCTGATATCATCAAGATAAGATTATAAATCGCCCCCAAGAGGATGATCAGGTAAAAGCGGTTTCGAGTTTCCATTTGTGCAAAATTGATAGGCCAAGATTAGCGCAACTCAGAAAGCCTTACAAAAAATTGTGATGAAGTGAGAGGAATCTGGGATGGAAATGGGATTTCGGATTTGAGGTTAGTGATTTTGGACCTGTGATATGAGAATTCGAGATAATAGATTGGGAGAATAGAACCCCAGCTTTCGGGATAAAACAGGGAGCTGAGGAGAATTTCTGCAAAAGGTCGCTATGAAATCTTAGAGTCTCGATTCTTCAATAATCTCGTACTTAGTCGTTAGTAAATCTCAAATCAAAATGGGTTTTTCAACAAATCAATCCCCCACATCCAAGGCAGTACAAAATAGACCATCATGGTAATCAAAATAATGGAGATGATATTCAGCCAAAAGCCGGCCTTGACCATGTCTTTCATTTGTAGATATCCCGAACCAAAAACCACCGCATTTGGCGGAGTAGCGACCGGAAGCATAAAAGCACAACTCGCTGCTAACGTGGCTCCAATCATCAAACCAAAAGGGTGAAGATCTAACTTCAATGCCACCGAAGCCAAAATCGGTAAAAGCATGGAAGCTGTAGCGACATTTGAAGTGACTTCCGTCAGGAAATTTACCGAAGCGATAATGATCATCAAGAGCAAGAAAAAGCTGATTCCTTCCAAGAGCGTGAATTTTTGACCGATCCACTCCGCCAAACCGGTACTTTGGAATCCTTCAGCCAAAGCCAATCCACCGCCAAACAGAATCAAAATTCCCCAGGGAATTCGCTCAGCTGTTTTCCAATCCAAAATTCGATCATCTCCGGAGGAGGAGGGAAGAATAAAGAGTAAAACAACGCCAAAGAGCACAATAATGGTATCGTTAATTTGAGGTATGAAGGGTTCAATCAAATACTCTCTGAAAATCCAGGAAAAACAGACCAAGCCAAATACAAGCATCACATTCCATTCTTCATAACCTGTTTTCCCTAAATCACTTAATTGCTTGCCGATGATACTTTTTTCGTCAGGTAAATGAAATTTTTTGGGAAGTGGATTGGCGGAGGAAACTAAGTAATACCAACAAACTAACAGCAAAAAAATTGATAATG
>CAWUWQ010000368.1:0-4508 GCA_963926065.1 uncultured Algoriphagus sp. | reverse complement strand
GATGCTATCTCCTGCTGTCCAGGTGATATAATCTCCCTTATTCCCTGAATCGATACTTGGGGATCTGCCCTTGCTAATCCGTATTTCTTTCTCCCCCGGTTTAGCTAAAAATATCTCTCCTTCTCGCTGCCAAACCGTGGCAATTTGTTCCTTGGATATCACTCGAAAATCTCCTCCATCCATAGGACATCCATTTAATTTCCAGGTACCCTGACCCAGTTTTACAGGCCTTGAAAAAGTATTCCCATTATCCTCTGAAATTGCCAAATGTAGATCTCTAGAGCCCATTAGATTATTTCGAAACATGATGTACAACTTATCATTTTTATCGGTGCGGATTGTAGGCATACAGCATTCACAAACAGATCCATCAGGTGAGGCATATACTTCTATACTTTTGCTCCAGTTTTTTCCTCCATCCGTGGATTTAGCCAGATATATTTTCCCTTCTGGCTGCTTTCTTTTGGAATTTTTGTCTTTAAAAGCTTGGTAGGAATCCATGTCTTTTGCTTTTAACGGATTCCCCTCTTTATCCAAAACGACCCAATTCATGTTCCCATCTTCCCCAAGATATTGCCTGATGGATTCTCCTCCTTCAGGCATTTCTCCCATTTCGGCCATGATTTCTGCCTTTGTCAATTGCTTGGGCATATTGTGATTTTCGGGCTCCGACTTTTGCACTTTCATAGCACCATGCTCCATTTTAGCACCGCTGTTCTCCGGGATATCCTGGTTTTCTTCAACCATTGTTGATCTGGTATCAATCCAAGTGGCAAAAAGATTTCCCTGTTGATCGGAGGCAATATCTGCCAGGCTTTCTCCGGCCGAACCGGCAACATCATTCACTTGAAAAGGACCTTCCCACTCACCATTATTTTTTTCTTTCCTCCAGGCTACTAAATCGCCTTTTTTCGTAGGTGCCACAATTGAATAGTATTCAGGTCCCATCGCCAACCGTGGACCACAAGACATTCCTAAGAACATGTTTTCCAAGGTACCCACTTGCTCGGTCCTAAATGATTCACCCTGATTCGTTGAGAAAGAAAAGTGAATATCTTTTCCATTTCCATAAGCGATACCAAGATTCCCCTCCAAATCTTTTCCGATTGATGGCTGATCTCCCTTTTCCGCTAAAGTGACTATTTTTTCATCAACTGGGCTTTTACAAAAAGTCAGCAGGCATAGTAGGAATATCGGTATCGTAAATCTGGTGCAAATCAATTTCATGGAATTAAGGTATCAATTATTTTAAGTTTTAGCTTAGTGAAATCCCCGCATAATTCACGCCCGTAAGCTTGTGCATCTCCCAATCAAAAGTCGATAGGTCATCGTGATTGAACTTGCTGATATCATCATAGCCGCAGGATCTTGCCACCACCTTCATCAGATCGGTACTGGCGCTCAAAAAATTATGAAGCCGCGCTGCAGATTTATCGATAAGTAATCGCGCTCTCAAATTTTCCTTTTGGGTAGCGATTCCCACTGGGCAATTATTGGTATGACAAGCCCGCATTCCTAGGCAACCTA
Source organism: uncultured Algoriphagus sp. (assembly GCA_963926065.1). GTDB lineage: Bacteria > Bacteroidota > Bacteroidia > Cytophagales > Cyclobacteriaceae > Algoriphagus. Next base: position 2,981 of record CAWUWQ010000368.1, on the reverse strand, counting down.
TAGCCTGCAAAGCTGAGTTGGCTACAGCGATAGCATCAGCTCCCAGCATCAAGGCTTTTGCAAAATCTTCCGGGACTCGAAGACCTCCAGTGACGATTAAGGTGATGTCCTTCAAATTATTATCATCCAGATACTTCCGAGCTCTTGCCAAAGCCGGAATTGTAGGCACATTGATATTATTCCGAAGGATCGTAGGAGCCGCTCCAGTCCCTCCTCCTCTGCCATCCAAAATGATGTAGTCCGCACCGGCATCTACGGCAAATTGAATATCCTTTTCGATATGGCTTGCAGCAATTTTGAATCCTATGGGAATTCCTCCAGTCACTTCCCGAACCTTATTTGCAAATGCTTTGAAATCTTCCACCCCATTAAAATCCGTAAAAGTAGCCGGGCTGATGGCAGATTGTCCGGCTTCCAAGCCTCTGACTTCTGCGATTTCCCCATTGACTTTATTCCCAGGCAAGTGACCTCCTGTACCTGTCTTTGCACCTTGCCCACCTTTGAAATGGAAGGCTTGAACTTTTTCTAGTTTATCCCAAGAAAAGCCAAATTTTGCGGAAGCGAACTCGTAGAAGTATTTCGAATTATTGGACTGCTCCGCTGGAAGCATCCCACCCTCACCTGAGCAAATACCCGTTCCAGCAAGTTCAGCTCCTTTGGATAAAGCCACTTTAGCCTCACGACTAAGGGCCCCAAAACTCATATCCGATACAAATAATGGAATATCCAAAATCAGTGGTTTTTTGGCTCTTGGTCCAATAATCACTTTGGTTGAGACTTTTACGTCATCCAGCAGCGGCTTTCTGTGCAGTTGAGCCGGTAAGAATTGGATGGATTCCCATTTAGGCAATGTATTTCGGTCCACTCCCATGGCAGCGGAAGGGCCATGCTGACCGACTTTGCTTAGCCCATCTTTAGCTAATTTCTGAATCTGCCCGGTATAAGGCTCGGTGGATTCCGGATGTGTATCTGCATAGATACCTTGGTAGGTTTCCCGTTGAAAAGGTTGCGGGTTTTCTCGCTGAAAGTCCAAAACCTCTTGGCGATCTATGCAAACAAACCCATTTTCGAGGACTTCCTGAAACTTGTGTAGCTTTTCGGAATTATTGTAGGCACTGACGCCGGTATCGTATCGATAGTCCCATTGATGGAGACCACAAATCAAATCATCGCCAACGATAGCCCCATCAGACATCAAGGCCCCCCGATGCTGACAGCGTCCATAAAGCACCGATACCTGATCTCCATAGCGAATCAATACCAGATCTGTATTTTCGGCCAGTGCATAGACAGGTTCCTTTTCCTTAAGATCATTGAATTTTGTGAGTTGGATTAGTGGTAAAGCCATTGTGGATAGGGTTCAGATGGATAAAAGTTTAACACTATAAGAGAGTGAATATTTAAGCCAAATCAAAAAATATGGGAGGATTTTTGGGTTTGAAGGACTGTTTTGACTTCAAGGGAGTTGTATTAGGGAATCGATTCGATGCTACTCAAGATTTCAATCTGGGGATACAATACGATTAGGCAACTAGGTTTTCTATGTTGAATAGTTGGTTAAAAAAATACTCTCTGCGAAACCTCGGCGCCCTCTGGGTTTCTGCGGTGAAAAATAAATCCGTTTCCATCCTCCCGCATCCAAATCCCTTTTCCAAATTGAAATCCTTCGCGGGAGGGAATGGTGTGGGTTTCCGATTACCCCGGGTTGAAACCCGGGGCTAGAAACAGATCGCTCCTAAGGATCTTAAATATAAAATCAACATTCAAACAGATTTCAAATTTTTTAAAATTCAAAAGCTATGTTTTCTATGTTGAATAGTTGATTAAAAAATATTCTCTGCGAAACTTCTGCGCCCTCTGGGTCTCATTCTCTAACCTCTTATCTCACCAATCCAATCCTAACAGCTTCCCCTCCCCGTCTTTTGCTTTCATCTGCAGCTTCCATAAAGGCATAGATCTCAAGCGTCTCAGCCGGATCCACAGGTGATACTCCCGACTTAAAGAACTCAGCAATTTTTACAGCCAATGGTTCATAGCCCTCATATTTTCCCAGAACCAAGTTTCCTTCCGAACCGAAAGCAGTCCCTCCATATTCATGCTTACCTGTCCTCATTCCTCTAAAAGTCCCGATTCTTCCATCTTTCCATTTTCCGATCACCACATCAGCATCAGGAGTATTCACTCGGCTTACTGATTCGCATCCTGGACCCATTACCGTAAAAAGAATTTCCACTCCATGGATTCCGTACCAAAATAAATCAGGATGTCCAGCTTCTATCGTGGCTGGACTGAAAGCATCGCAACCTAAGACCTTTCCGATTTTTCCCTCATGTCGAACTGCTTGCGCATTGCTCATGTATCGTAAGGAGGAGGCAGAAAAGAGTGGGACTCCAGCAGCTTCCGCTTCTTGATAGATCAATGTGGTATCTGTAAAACTCGCCGCTACAGGTTTATCGATGAAAAAGGGCTTTTTAGCTTGAATGACCTTTCGAGCTTGGGCAAGTCTAGGTTTCCCATCATTGGTTTCCAAAAGCACTACATCGACTTTTTCGAGTAAAGCTTCAATTGAATCGGTAATCTCAACTCCTAATTCTTTGACTTGCAGGATATAATCAGGGATCCGATCCATAGAGGATTTGATATCCCTGCTGCCATAGGGATAGGCCGCTGTCACTTTGAAACCCGCAAGTTCTGGCCTTGGGTTTTTTGTGTTGAAAAGCTTGGTAAATGCTGGGGAATGGGAAGTGTCTAGTCCTATGATTCCGATTTTTATGGGATCTGCTTTCTGATTTGCGAAGACCGAAAAGGGCAAGGTGCTGAGACTTGCTGCTGCTCCCAAAGCGCTGGATTTTTTGATAAAAGATCTTCGGCTATTTTTCATAAAACATTGATATAAAATTTTTTGAATTACAATAGTTAAACTTTTTTTGTACTAACGGCTAACTGCCTCCTGCCCTAAACCTTGAAGAATATTTTCTTTC
>CAWUWQ010000367.1:0-2937 GCA_963926065.1 uncultured Algoriphagus sp. | reverse complement strand
TGAGTACTTCCCAATAGTTTCTAAAGATGAATACAGATCATTCATCATTAAGAAGATGTTGGGCGGTTATTTTGATAACTCCTTTGCGAAGCTTCACGAGTTCTTCAAGAATGATGAAACTTTGAACACAAAAAGCTTCCAATAAGCTTAAAAACTTATTTCAAAAGGTCCGTCAAATTTTTGTCGGACCTTTTTTATTGCTCACTTTTATGTAAATCCACCTATTTCGAATTGGCAATATCCTCTGGAAATAGCCCCAAATTCAAGCCTCCTGCTAGATAAACGTATCCACTGATTACAATTATTTTAAAAAAAAGCGGTGTAGAAATTGCCACAACCTGCAATTTCTACACCTCCCTAAATCTTTATACGAGCAAAGACTAAGTATAAGACTATTTAAAACCGACTAGTTGAAGAAAACCGGAAATACAAAGTCATGTTTTACTTTATTTCTTTCATTAGTTCTTCTACCGCTTTTTCGAGTTGTTGATCAATTCCTTTATCAATCTTCCCCGGCATATTTTTCACTTCAAATTGTGGTCTGGTTTCATTATTTTCCAACCATTCACCTGCTTGGTTTTTTGCAGAAATAGGCACAGCTCCCCATCGAACGCCATTTGCTAAGCCTTCCCAACCTGCAAAAGAGCAAGTGCCAGGTGTGGGCATACCAACAGTTTTTCCAATATTCAAATCTGTATATCCACAAGCGAAGCAATGTCCATCTGAATAATTCGCTTCATTGAACATCGCTAAGGTAGGCTTGGTCCATCTGGCTGTGGGCTCATAGCCAACAACTTTAGCCTCTGTGGCATAGGTTAGAAACTTCTCACCCGTAAAGAACATCACTAGATCTGCAACCAAATCACCTCCCCCATTGAATCTAGTATCTACGATCACAGCCTCACTGTCATGATATTTACCCATCATCTCTTCATAAACATTTCGATAAGGTCCATCGCTCATACCCGGAATATGTACGTAGCCAAGTTTGCCGCCGCTCAGTGAATCCACTTCAGCTTGATTCTTTTTCACCCAACGTTTATAAAGTAATTGGTTTTCTGCTCCTAGTGAAATAGGCTTGATCGTATACTGGGTTTTGGTACCTGTACTTGGCTCCAAAACTTCGATTAGCGTGAATTTATCAGCCTTTCTATTCAAAAACTTAGCGTAGTCTGTATCAGGAGTGATGATGATTCCATCAATTTGTTCAATGATCATTCCTGGCTTTACTTTGATTCCTGCCTTGTCTAATGGTCCGCCAGAAATCACTTCTGTGACTTTAACACCATTACCTTTATAGGCATAGTCCATAAAAACACCTAATGAAGCCGTTGCATCGGCCATATCTATTGACCTAGAATAGCGGGCTCCTGCATGAGAAACATTTAACTCTCCGATCATTTCAGATAGCATCTCTGCAAACTCATATTCGTTTCCGATATGGGGAATGTATTTTTCGTAGTTCACTCGTGCTGCTTCCCAATCAACACCATGCATATCCGGTGTATAGAAAATCCCCTTAGTCCTTAACCAGACATGCTCAAACAAATGTGCCCGCTCTTCATCCTTATCAAAAGTCATCTCTCCAGCAATTTTGATGCTTTCACGCTTCATCGTCTCAGGATTGATTTTTGAAATGGAACCGTTTGTCACTAGGTAGAGATTTTTTTGCTCCTTATCCCAAGTCAAACTAGCAGAATTAGCATCTAAGGCAATCTCTTGCTTGGTCTCCTTTGTCCTTAGATTAGTGCTCCAGAGATTCATTCCTTTTTCGAATGAAGTCAGGTAAAATAACTTTTCACCATCCTTAGACAAAACTGCATCACCTAGATCAGAAGAATGAATGGTCAATCTTGCTTTTCGCTCTTCGACTCCATCAAATTCAAAAGTCAAAGGCTTTACAACTTTTACCTCTTCCTTCTTATCTTTTTCTTTATCCTTATCTGCCTCAGTTTCCTTTTTCTTAGACTTTTCGATCTCTTTCATCAATTCAAAATCTTCCTTGGACAATCTAAATTTGTCCCAATCCTCTTGATTGAAAAAAAGCGTGTAGACATCATTTTGATTTTGACCGCTTGTCGCATAAGATCTTAAACCATCTCTATTAGAAAACCAGAGAATCTGCTTACCCTCATTAACCCACATCGGATTTTCGTCACCATAGCCACTTTTAGTCAAATTCCTCATCAGAGTTTTTCCGGTAGCATCAAGTAATACCACTTCCGAATTGACCATGGTTGGTCTATATGAAGCCAATAGCCACTTGCTATCTGGACTCCAAGTAAAGTACTGGTCTCCGTCACGCATGTGGAAAAGCTGATCAGGAGTCAATAAAGTGACTTCCTCTTTAGTGGTGAGATCTAGAATCTTCAAAGTTCTTCTATCCTCTATATAGGCTAATTTTTTTCCGTCTGGGGAAAGCTTAGGCAAGTAAACGTCTACTTCCTTACTGATCAATGCTTCTTCTTTAAGTAAGGTGGATGCAAAGAAGAATGGCTCTTCGGCTCGAACTTTTTTACTCTCAAAAATCTGCCATTTTCCATTTCTTTCACTGGAGTAAATGATTGATTTTCCATCCGGACCGAATTCCACAAATCTCTCCTGCTCAGGCGTATTAGTGATTCGCTTGGTCAATGATCCATCTACTGAAGTGACAAATACTTCACCTCTAGCAATGAATGCAATTTCTTTCCCATCTGGCGAAATATCCATCTCTCTGACACCACCATTAATTGAAATATAATTATCTGAATTGCTAATCGCTTGGGTCTGAATAGTTACATCAAGCTTCTTTGCTGTCTCTCCTTTCTTAAGTGTATAAAGCTCCCCATCATAGCTAAATGACATTAAGCCATTACCCGCGATTGAAAGAAATCGTACTGGGTAGGTTTTAAAATCGGTGAGAGCTGTGCTGCTTTTAGGATTTGATACATCCAT
>CAWUWQ010000366.1:0-8892 GCA_963926065.1 uncultured Algoriphagus sp. | reverse complement strand
CACAGTTTGGTGGATTATTGAATTTTGTATTGCGTAAGCCAGATCCATCTACACGATTTACTGCTGAGACAATTAATACGGTTGGAAGCAATGGTCTTTTTAGTACATTCAACTATATCGGCGGTACGGAAGGGAAGTGGGATTACACCGCTTATTATCAAAAGCGAAGAGGAAATGGCTGGAGAGAAAATGGCTTTTTCAATACCGATCATGCACACCTTGAAGTGAATTATGCGGTAAATAATAAGCTGAAAATAGGGACAGAAATGACCTATATGACGACCACAAGTCAGCAGCCTGGCGGTTTGACGGATGCACAGTTTGCCGAAGATCCAAGTCAAAGTACCCGATCTAGAAATTGGTTTAGTACGCCTTGGTTTATCCCTTCGCTCAATGCGGACTACATAGTCAGCCCAAAGACCAAGTTAAATTTGAAAGCCTTCGGTAGTATCGCAGAGCGAAATAGCGTTGGTTTTACAAGTGCAATTACTCAAGAGGATGATATGGGGAATCGTCAAGTAGACCGTGATATGTACCATACATTTGGGACTGAACTGAGGCTAAGTACTGCTTATTTATTTTTAGGTAAAGAACACAATCTAGTCTCCGGATACAGATATTTCAAAGGAAATATAGACCGAAACCAACGAGGCGTAGGCGATGCGGGTATAGATATGAATTTTGATTTAGTAGATGCCAGCTATCCCAGGGATTTAGATTTTGTCAATACGAATCATGCGGTTTTTGTAGAGAATATGTTCAATGTGACCGATAAGCTCTTGCTTACTGCAGGACTCCGTTTAGAGAATATTTCTTCCAATATGACTGGAATCCTGAATACGGTAAATGGGGTGCCACAACTTTTGACTCCTGAGCAGCGAAGCCGGACTTTTGCTTTGCTGGGTTTTGGAGGAGAATATCATTTGACGAGAACTACCGAATTATACACCAACTTTTCTCAGGCTTATCGGCCGGTTTTGATTTCTGACTTGACTCCACCGGCCACTACAGACGTTATTGATCCGAATCTTCAGGATGCCAGAGGTTATAATTTTGATTTGGGTTACCGTGGCAATATCGGTACTTTCTTAAACTTCGACGCCAGCTTTTTCTACCTGAACTATGCAGACCGAATCGGAACTCTCACCCAGACTGCTGCTGATGGAACTCGCTTTCAGTTTCGCACCAATCTAGGAACCTCCGTCAGTCAAGGAGTAGAAGCATTTGTAGAGTTTGATCCGATCACTGCTTTCGTAGGAAATTCATCTATCGGTTATATCCATCTCTTCGCCTCCCTTGCTTATATAAATGCCGAGTATCAGGATTTTGAGCGAACCAGTATTAGTAATGGAGAAATCTTCGTGAGCAATCTTGCCGGAAACCGAGTAGAAAATGCACCTCGAAAGATCAACAGATATGGTGCGACATACCGATACAAGGATTTCTCCATGACTTGGCAGCTCAGTGATATTGGGGAGACCTTCTCAGATGCTACAAATTCTTTCGAGCCAAATGCTGCCGCAACTTCAGGTTTGATTCCGGCTTATTCGGTACAAGATCTTTCTGCAGGATACACCTATAAAAAGAAGTATAGCCTAAAATCTGGTGTCAATAACCTAACAGATGCCAGCTACTTCACAAGAAGAGCCGGTGGTTATCCAGGACCGGGAATTATGCCCGCTGATGGTCGAACTTTCTATATGACTTTTGGAGTGAAATTCTAAGGGGTTAAAAAGATGAAACAAAAAAGCAGCGAAATTTTCCGCTGCTTTTTTGTTTTGTATAAATATTGAGAATTTCATTTATCCTTCAAAATGAAAGATCTGTTCAATTGGGAGCTCAAATAGGTTAGCCATTTTGAATGCCGTAGGTAAACTCGGATCAAACTTTTCCTTTTCGATGGCATTGATCGTTTGCCGGGACACACCAATGATTTCTGCCAAATCTTCTTGTGTCATCCCTTTTCCCGTGCGTAAATCTCTAAGGCGATTTTTCATTTGTAGCGACGGGTATTGATGTAGACTGAAGTCAGGTAGGTGATTCCGATAAACATGACCAGAAAGCCTATGTCGGCCTTGAATGGGATGAGGTCCTGCTGGTCAAGAATTGAGAATGTGAGTCCCACGACTACAGCCAGACCAAGGGTAATCGCCATGCTTTCCAAATGAATTTTCTTCTCTAATTCATCGAAATGGTTGAAAAGATCTCGGTTGGCTAGAATCATCCAGATGCCATTTGCAAGATTGACGACAATTGCAAAAGGTGTCAGAAAAGCATTGTTGTCCCAGATGAATTCAGGGCCAAAAGTGGCAATCGCCATAGTGGCTACCCAAGACCAAGTCCAGAATGCCAGTTTTTTAACGCGTTTGTTTCGTTCCAATTTCATCGTTTCCATGTTGTTTATGTAAAGTTTACTTTACAAATGTAAATAAGACTTTACAAAAGTCAAGTTTTATTTACATTATTTTTAAAATTTTTGAGAAATGGATTATTGAAATGTTCTGAAATTGCTGCCCAGTCAATCTGACGACTAATATACTTCATCCAGAATTTCGTTGGATTCAATGGTCACATCAAGATCTTTGATGAATCCTGAGGCCACACCGTACACCCAACCATGAATGGAAACAGGCTGATTTGATTTCCATACATTTTGAACAATAGAAGTTTTGGCAAGGTCATATACTTGTTCGATTACAAGAACCCGGACTCATCGCGGGCAGCGGTACCTCCACAGCCATCTTGCCCGCAGACAATGATTTGCTTTACCTTAATTACATTCACTCAGTAATTCAGCACGCTACATGCTCATATTGGAATGAATTACTGTGTTGGCAATATTGCGATGTACGAAAACCTCTCCGGGATCTGCTCCAATTATTTCATTCGCAGGAACATGGCTGTCTGCATACCCAATCCATAGCAAAGGAGGTTGTTGTCCATTGAACAGTTTCTCAAAATAAGAAGTATCGATTTCCAGTTTAGTAGAAACTCATAGTTTGTTATTTTCAATCAGTTTATTGTAGAAATCCTTTTTCATATAAGCTAGAATTTAATGTGAAGTGACCGGTACTTCCCATCCAAAAATAGCTCTGTAGTTTTCCGGATTTTCAACCTGACCCCTGTCAGAAATTAATTTCACTTTGATATTTCGCTCTTTGGCTTTAGAAGCAAAATCCTCCAATATTTCGATGATATCATAATTCAACCGAATCGTTTTTCGAACATCCAGAACGAGGTAGGTTCCATCCGGGAGGCTGCTCAGTTCTCGTAAAATCGCCCCCTTGTTGAGGAAAGATAATTCTTCCGCCAGTGTCATATGAACATGATTGTCCAAATTCTCATCTTTTATAATGTTGAGAAAATGCGAATTCTTATAGTTCTCAATTAAAATCATCACCACGGAAACGGACATTCCCATCATAATTCCCACCAGTATATTGGTAAATACGACGCCGAAAACAGTGACTATAAAAGGTAAGAATTGGGACTTACCCAAATTGAACATGGATTTGAAGAGAGCCGGATTGGCCAGCTTATAGCCTACCATCAACAAAATTGCCGCTAAGACAGCCAATGGGATTTTATTCAATAAAGTTGGAATGAAGATGACTGCCAACAGGAGCAAGAACCCATGGAAAATTGCCGACAACTTGGTTTTTCCACCGGACTGAACATTGGCGGAGGAACGGACAATCACCTGAGTAACCGGGATTCCTCCAATTAATCCTGAGAGGATGTTACCGGTTCCCTGAGCAAACAGCTCTCTATTGGTTGGTGTTACACGTTTATCAGGATCGATTTTGTCTGCCGCATCCACTGAGAGCAAGGTTTCCAGACTGGCCACTACAGCTAAGGTGAAGGCCACAGTCCAAACATTATAATCAGTAATTGCACCGAAATTTGGAAGTGTAAACTGCCCAATAAACATATTCACATTTTCCGGAATCGGCACATTGACTAAATGGGAAGTCTGAATGTAAAGAAACGAATCAGGATGAATCACGCTTTGAAAGATCAATCCGAGGATCACAGCTACCAAAGGGCCTGGGAAGAGTTTGAATATCCGATGCTTATTTACCAGCACTTTATCCCAAAGGATCAGGATTGTCAAAGAAACCAAAGAAAGTGTAATAGCTCCCGGGGAAATAGATTCTAGCATGGATGAAAGGGCAGTGATTGTATTTTCACCATCCGGCTGAAAGAAACTTTCGTCACCTTCAAAATCCGAGTCATAACCAAATGCATGTGGAATCTGCTTTAGAACAATTATAATACCTATAGCAGCCAACATGCCTTTGATCACCGCACTCGGGAAATAATATCCAATCACTCCGGCTTTCAAAATCCCAAATACAATCTGAATACCTCCTGCAAGAATCACCGCCATGAGGAAGTTTTCAAAACCCCCGAGCGTACCGATCGCGGTAAAGACAATGACTGCCAAACCAGCGGCAGGACCACTGACTCCTATAGAAGACCCGCTGATAGCTCCCACGACTACACCTCCGATAATTCCTGCTATGACCCCTGAAAACAAAGGAGCGCCACTCGCTAGAGCAATCCCCAAACATAACGGCAAGGCCACAAAAAACACTACAATACTAGCTGACAAATCTTTGCCTACATGCTTAAATAAGGATGACATACATTTAACTTTTAAATGGAAATTTTACTTCAGGAAGTGCCTGAGACCAATAATCAAGAAGAAAACTGAAAAAAGTCGGGAGGGGGAAGCAGAATATCCTGCTCGTAACTGGAAAAATTGCCTGAGTTCTTTCGCAAATAGAAAGTCATTTGATACTCAAATATTGGGGATTGAAAATGAAAGTTAGAAAGCATATAAACGCTTTTATTATCCTCGTGATTTTCCAAAATCTCCTGAATAGGACTATTCTCTACAAGTTCCTCTGAAACCACCAGCATTCCACTTAAGTAAGTACAAGCAACCAAGTGTATAGCCATCAAAAAACTCACTAAAATCAGAATTCTGCTCACGTGTTTTTTTAACTTCAAATCATTTTTTTGAAAAATTATTTCATAAAGGTATATGGATAAAATGCCTCTGAGGCGGTAAAAAGTTCAAAAAAAGGTAAAATAAAGAATTTTTATCCTAGAACACGAAACAATTATCATTAAAAATGGACACAGCATTATCCGTTTTTGCGGGATCTTCCATTATCCAATTTCCAGCCAGAAACAGATTGAAATAACTAAGTCTATTTTGCTAATTTCTTGAAATGTTTCTTTCGTTCAAGTTTCATTATTTCCATTTCAGATTAGTGAAAATCACTTCACATAAATCAACTCTTATGTGTGTTTTTTTGAATCCTAAGAACCTGCAGCAAGTTTGCCTTGGGTAATTTGAAATGCAATATCGTTAATCAAATAGATGGATTAGGAGTGCGTTAGTCTGGAAACAATTATTCCGGATTGGGATTTATTTTCTTTCAGATAATCACTTAAAGGCAAGGAAGAAATTTCAACTTCTCCATTTATTGAGCTAGCGTGCAATAAGTGAATTCTTCCATTTTTCGCTATTGCAAATCCTGTATGGACGATATCAAGATTAGTCATGGAGCTAGTCATGGAGATCAGATCTCCTGATTGAATGTTTTTTTCAAGGGATTGAATTTGATCCTTAGGAATATAAAAATAGTCTCTGATTGCGATAGCGGCTTCGGCATTTTGGATTTGTTCCAGATTCTCCCTGTTGCTCAACTGGCGATAATATTGGGGGTTTTCAGCCATAAAAGTCGGCTTATTTTCGTAGGGTTCTCCTCCAATTTCTTGGGTGATATCTTTGAGAATTCCCTTTTTCTGATTTACATAAATCCAGTCAGAGAAATAATGAAGTCTTGAAGGATAGCCTTGGTTTTTACTATTTCGATAGCGGATGTTTTCAAGTTCTTTTTCAAAAGCCCCAAAGGTAAACTCACCTTGATCTGCTAGCCTGACTAGTGTCACTACAGTTTCCAAAAAAGTGGTGCAATCCAATCCTGTTAAATTGATCACAAGCTTTTCTTCGCCAGAGATTTCCAGGGTTTTTTCTACATAAGGAGTCTTTAAGAATTCTTTTCCAATTGTTATTACTAGCTCATTTGGAGACTTGGAGCTAAGATCCTCTTGTGAAAGTTGGGTAAGCATTTCTTCCAGTTTTTGCCTGCTTTCTAGCGTGCAGATAGTCTGGGCTTGGAGGGAAAGTGGTAAAATTAGAAATAGAAGTAGAATATAGTATTTCAAAGTATGAGGCTTTTATAGATTCTGAAATTTAGCCTATTTTTTTCAAGTTGACCTGAGTTTCCAAATCAAAAAAGCCTTAATTCCTTCGAATTAAGGCTTCACTTATCTTTTCTCTTAGGCTGGAACCACGAATGAATAGATTGTTAACTAATAGGGCTATGATTTTCCCAGTTAAAAAGAACCTAGCATCTAAAAATTAGGTCACCGTAATCTAAATGTGCATCAACAGCGTTTATACTAACTGCAATTTCTTGACCTTTATAAAATAACGCAGACTTTTTCTCCATTGCCTCACTTAAAAGATACAAGTATAATAGCTAATGCAGGTATAATTAATTTACCAGGTTTCATTTTGCTTGATTTTTATTAATTAAATGTTTGAAACAATAAATGGTAAAAGAATCACTTATTTCTGAGTGGCTTTTGCTCCTCCTTAAGACTTTTTCCCGATAGCCATCGAAGACTAGGGCCGATGATAAGTAAGGGTTTGAAAACAAAAAAAACCTGCTAGAAATAAATCTAACAGGTTTTGATGGCTCCTCCTCTAGGACTTGAACCTAGGACCCTCTGATTAACAGTCAGATGCTCTAACCAACTGAGCTAAGGAGGAATTTGATTGAAAATTCAGAGCGTTTTCCGAATTCGTGTTGCAAATGTAGGGGGCTAAGTGATTTAATCCAAATCCATTTTTGAAAAATAACTAGATTCCTTATGTCTAAGCTCCCTTCTGTTTCGCTTTCAGGCACTTATTTTTTTAAATCTAAATGTATTTTCTTTTTTACCATTCGCTTCTCAGTATTGTACTGTCAAATAAAAACTGATTTATTTGAAAGAATAGATCGGTTTTTATTTGACTTTTACAGCTGATAATCAGAAAGAATATATGGAAGACTACTCGATAGCTATCAATGGAAATAAAGTTTCGGTTCAAGCTGAAGCTGATATGCCCCTTCTATGGGTATTACGAGATTTACTCTCAATGAGAGGAACTAAGTTTGGATGTGGCCAAGCACTTTGTGGAGCTTGTACGGTTCATTTGGATGGTCAGGCTGTCAGGTCTTGTAGCTTGCCGATTTCTCAAGTTGGTGATGGGCAAATTACTACGATTGAAGGACTGTCTGAAAAAGGAGATCATCCACTTCAGGACGCTTGGGTGAAGCATATTGTGCCACAATGCGGCTATTGCCAAGGGGGACAAATTATGACTGCTGCGGCATTGTTGGCAGTTAATCCTAGTCCATCTGATTCAGAAATTGAAACCGCTATGGAAGGGAATCTTTGCCGATGCGGGACTTACAACCGAATCAAAGAAGCCATCCTTACTGCGTCCAAATCCCTGTAATCCCCACTAATTATGAAGAATTTTATTCCATTTTTGAAAAATAAAGCCAAGGAAGATCAATCTAGGATATTTGTTCCTTCGCGTCGAGATTTTCTAAAATTCGGCTCTTTAACTGCGGGAGGATTCCTTTTGGGAGTCAATTTCCAATGCGCAGGACCTAAAGGAGAAACCATCACTTTCGCACCCAATGTCTATATCTCACTTACCTCTGACAATGAAGTAATACTCGTCGCTCACCGTTCTGAAATGGGAACAGGAATCCGTACTTCCTTGCCAATGATAATGGCGGATGAGTTGGGTGCTGACTGGAGCAAAGTCAAAATTGTGCAAGCAGAAGGAGATGAAGATAAGTACGGCAATCAAAATACCGATGGCTCTTTTTCAGTTCGAATGTTTTATGAGCCGATGCGAAAAGCGGGAGCAACTGCCAGACAAATGCTGATTAATGCGGCCGCTAAAAAGTGGGAAGTGGATCCTTCTGAATGTATCACTGAAAATTCACAAGTACTTTTGAAAGGCACTCGAAAGAAAGTTGATTTTGGAGAGCTGATCGAAGTTCTTCAAACGATGGAATTGCCAGACCCAGCAAGTATCAAACTCAAGGAGCTTTCAGAATATAAACTTATTGGGACTGATGTGGCAATCTATGATGCCCGAGCGATTGTAACTGGACAAGCAAAATTTGGGGCAGATGTAGATTTGCCAAATATGCAAATAGCTGTGATCGCTAGAAGTCCTGTGGTCGGAGCTAAGATTTTGTCCTATGACGATAAATCTGCCATGAGTATTCCCGGCGTAAGCCAAGTCGTGAAAATAGAAGGAGCGGGAATTCCACCCGGCCTTGACAAACCTTTGGAAGGCTTAGCAGTAATTGCTTCAAATACTTGGGCGGCAAAAAAAGGGCGTGATGCATTGGTAATCCAATGGGATTTAGGTCCTAATCAGAACTATAGTTCTGCAGCACAATTGAAAGAAATGGCTCAGTCTACCCTCAAGGATGGGAAAGTCAGGAGAGAGCGGGGTAATTTTAACTCAGCAAAATCTTCAGCCACGAAAGTATTGGATCGGACCTATCTCGCACCTTATTATGCTCATGCGACTATGGAGCCAATGGCGGTGATAGCGGATTATAAAGAGGATGGTAGTGTAGAGATTTGGGCTCCATCTCAGCATCCTCAGTGGGCTAGGGAAGCAGTCGCTGGAGCATTGGGAATCGAATTGCCTAAAGTAAAGATCAATGTCACCTTATTAGGTGGAGGTTTTGGAAGAAAATCAAAGCCTGATTTTGTGGTGGAAGCAGCTTTGCT
>CAWUWQ010000365.1:0-11761 GCA_963926065.1 uncultured Algoriphagus sp. | reverse complement strand
TGAGACTAAACCGATTTGAGGCTTGTTCACACTTTCTTGAATCTTCTTTGCGAAAATTTGTTCCTCGGCAGTGTAAGAAATCGGCCCTAAGGTTTCCAAGTTCTTTTGCAAGACTGCAGACCCTGTTCTATTAATAAGCATCTCATGAACCCCTGAGATCAGGTTTACTTCATAGTCGACATTAGCTAAAATTGCGGCGCCTTCAGCCATTTTCTCCACTTGCTTCCACACAGGTAATAAGCCATCTCGACTACTATCCCGAACTCGCACCCAAATTCTACTGTAGTCTGGCACCACATTGACCACTTGACCTGCATCTTGAATATGGTAATGAATCCGAACGGTAGGCTTGATATGCTCACGATAATAGTTGATCCCATTAGCATATAATTCTAAGGCATCCGAGGCACTTCTCCCGTTCCAAGGATCAGCCGAGGCATGTGCTGCTTGTCCTCTGAATTCTACAAGAAAATCCACTAGAGCCAAGCCTTTTTGAGCATTTACTTTAGTTTCATCTGCAGGATGCCAATCCAGCATCACATCTACATCATTGAATAGTCCTGCACGTATCATCCAAAGTTTTCCAAAGAATTTCTCCTCTGCG
Source organism: uncultured Algoriphagus sp. (assembly GCA_963926065.1). GTDB lineage: Bacteria > Bacteroidota > Bacteroidia > Cytophagales > Cyclobacteriaceae > Algoriphagus. The sequence goes on along the minus strand of CAWUWQ010000365.1, from coordinate 11,157 downwards.
GGGGTTCCATAAAATCGAATTGTTCCCTTTAATTCTCCCTTCTCGATCAAGTCTTTGATTGAGGCAGCTGCACCCAATGAGGCCACACCAAAAAGATTATGACCACAACCATGTCCTGGAGCATCTACATGCAAAGGATCTTTAAAAGGGACTTTATTTTGCGAAAGGCCTGGTAAGGCATCAAACTCACCCATAATTCCGATAATTGGTTTTCCAGACCCATATTCAGCAACAAAAGCCGTTGGAATCTCTCCAACTCCTCGGGTCACCTTGAATCCTAAAGACTCTGCATAATCTGAAAGAGCTGCGGCGGATTGAGTTTCTTGAAAAGCGATTTCCTCAAAGGACCAGATTTTATCACTCAGGTCTGTTAATGCTACATACCGTGTATCAACTGACTGTTGAACTTTATCTTTCAGAGGATTTGGTTTGGCCGTCTTCTGTGAAAAAGAAAGGCTTGAGAAACCTAAGAATAGAATTGACAACAAAATTACTTTATGGCAACTTCGCATGTTGGGGCAATTGGTTTTGGTCATATATTTTTAGTAAAATTTAAATCGTAATCGTTTTTTGAAATATTATTCAGCTCATGCAAGCATGTACAATTAATCCCTGTAAACAAGCTGTTTATAAATAGTGGACTCAGGTAGTAGTCTGACAACTTTCTATGCTACTGTAGAACCCAACTGACTGCTTGATGCCAGCTGATCTCACCAAGCTATCCCGTAGTCTTCCCCATAATTACTAGATCCACCCCAGAAACTGCCATGCTTCCAATCAAACCAAATGGCATTGATCGGTCCGGATGTTCTAGCCCAAAAATCTAGCAAATAGCCTTTTTTAGCTAATTCAGCTCTAATCCAAATAGGAGTATCCTCTCTAACAGTCATTGCACCAGGTTTGATCTCGTGCGCTCCGAAAGAACTTTGCATCTGGTAAGAATTGATATTGGCAGCCTCTGCAGCTTGCTGCACATTCATATCAAATTCTACGATGTTCAAGAAAAACTGAAGTAAGTTTTGATCCTGAGAATCTCCTCCCTGAACTGCAAAAGCCAAGTAAGGCTTTCCGTTTTTTAGCGCCAAACTTGGAGTCAAAGTAACTCTTGGACGCTTGCCTGGCTCGACAAGATTGTATGGATTCAACTTTTCATCCAAGACAAAGCTTTGCATACGTTGACTCAAACCAACACCGGTGTTACCAGCGATTACAGCAGGAATCCAACCTCCGCTCGGAGTCACCGAAACAACCCAACCCTCAGCATCTGCGGCTTCAATAGAAGTAGTACCGCGTTGAAATTGCTCCAAAAAGGGATCTTCTAGTCCTTGAAGAGGCATTCCTGGGTTATTTATGGCTACTGCAGATTTATTTTGATTGAGTAAGTTGGTGAAAGGGTTGGTACCTCCTTGATAAGGATATGGATCACCAGGCCCAATCGTTGGATCATTTTTATCTTTAATTAATTTCGCGCGATCTTTTGCGTATTCCTTCGAAAGCAAACCTTTCATCGGGCTTACTGGATCAAATGCAGGATCAGAATAATAAAAGTCACGATCCGCAAAGGCCAAACTCATTGCTTGATAAATGGTGTGGATGTAATTCGCTGAATTATACCCCATGCTTTTCAAATCGAAATTCTCAAGAATATTCAAAGATTGAAGAAGCGCTGGACCTTGGGTCCATTCTTGAAGCTTATAGACTTCAATTCCTTTATAATTCACAGACAGAGGTTCCTCGATTTTCACTTTCCAATTTGCCAAGTCGGCTTCGGTGAAAAGTCCACCTTGCTCTCGAGTTCCTCTTACGATTTCCTTTGCAATATCTCCTTTGTAAAATCGATCATAGGCGGCATAAATAGCTTCTTTTCTATTTTTCCCTGCTTTCAAAGCAGCTTTCTCGGTTTCGACCAATTTGCTTAATGTTTGGTATAAATCTTCCTGTATAAAAATTTCACCTGCTTCTGGAGCTTCACGATCTTCCCCCAGGTGCGGTAAAAACACCTTTTTAGAATAAGGCCAATCTTTGATTTTGGCCTTTCCCTTTTCAATATTGTTTGCAGTCATCTCCTCAATAGGATAGCCTTTTGCTAACTGCATTGCAGGAGCCAAAACTTCTGCCAGACTCATAGTTCCGTATTCGGCCAACATGGTCAACAATCCTCCTGGAGTGCCAGGTGTTGTCGCTGCTAGAGGTCCAAACTCCGGGGGATAGTCCATATTCTGTGATTTGTAAAAATCAACAGTCGCACCAGTTGGCGCATAGCCCATGGCATTGATAGCGATCACCTTCTTAGTATTCGGATTATAAATCAGGGCTTGGGTTTCCCCACCCCAAGAAAGAACATCCCACATGGTGGCAGTGGCAGCTAGCATTCCGCAAGCAGCATCTACGGCATTACCACCTTGTTGAAAGATCTGTGATCCAGCAGTCGCCGCTAAAGGTTTTCCAGTGATGGCAACCCAATTTTTACCATGAAGAACAGGCTTTTGGGTTTGCTGTGCGAAGGTCAGCGCTGGAAGAAGTAAACAAGCAATTAAGGTAAATTTCTTAAGCATAATTATTTTTTTTGAATCGTTAATTTTCGTCTAGCAGTTGACTTATGATTGGCTGAAAGCCTTCAAATTGAGAATTGAAATAGGTGAAAATCTGGAATAATGAACCAGGATCTCGAGTGGGAAGGCTATTATCATTGATGAACTTTTCCATCTCCTCTGCTTTATCACCAAATAACAGCATGAGTTTCTTTCGATTTGATGGAACTTTGATCACATTCTTCCCTTCCAAATAAAAATAGGTATTCCTTTTGATTATTTGATGATTTCGATTCCCCACCATCAATGCAGTATTGTAATTTGACTCTTTGAAGATTGCTTCTGTTCGTCGCATCAATGGTAATTGCCCATCAACCAGCACCTCGAAAAACCCGGATATTGGAACCCCTTCATCCAGAAAATCCATCCCATTGACAAAATATCGAGGGACCTTGTAAGCCGAATCTACCCATACCAAATTTTGAATTCGCAATCCCATCATTACTGATACGTTATTAGATTCTGGCTCCATCAATTCAAATTGATTTGCGATAATATTGTACCGAACTCTATAACCTTCCAAAACCTTTTGGTCCCTGTAAAGTAAGAGAGAGGCAGTATTCCATTTTTTATCTAGGTAATTATTTCCTTCCACCTTTGATGCTTCAGGAGCTATTCCATAAACCATGTTTCCTCCCAGCATATTGGGACGGTCGTTGAACAGATTGGTTATGTTGGTCGCCCTAATGGTTTTTTGAAGCGCGGCACCCGTACCTTCGGCCCCATATTTGACCATATAAATCTGCCCCAGATCAAGATCCTGAGTTAGCTTGACGACTTGCTCATAATTATTATATCCATCAAGATTAAGCGAAAGCACATATCGGCCCGGAGCAACATTTTTAAAGTTAAAATTTCCTCCTGCAACAGACATCTGACCAAATACTGTTCCTCTCAATGTCACGCTAACTTCATCCATAAACTGTTGCGATTCAGAATCAACAATTCTCCCTTTTAGCTCGAGATTTTGAGCAATGGATAAGGTTAAGTTGAGGAAAAAACAAAAGTAAAAGAGTACTAAGGGTTTGATGTAAAGCTTATAATTCATTTAATGTTGGTTTAGCTAAATCGTGATGAAATATAAGCCAATTGACTGATTCAAGCAATTTTGAGATGAAATTGCCGCTTAGAACCCCTGCTAAGTTCAAAGATTTGGGTTTATATCAGATTCAGAGGTATATTTGAGAAGACAGCAATCTTCTGTCTTTTTTAAAAATACCTAATCACTTCAACTTTGGAATTCTCATCATTTAACTTCGAACCTTCACTTCAGGATGGCCTGAATGCTATGGGTTATGAAAAACCCACCCCCATTCAGGAGAAAGCGATCCCTGTGATCATGGAAAATAAGGACTTGATCGCATGTGCTCAAACCGGAACAGGGAAAACCGCCGCCTTCATCTTACCCATACTGAATAAAATAAGTAAATCAGGTGTATCAAATCTGAATACTTTAATCTTAGCCCCAACACGCGAACTTGCAATTCAAATCGATCAGCAGATTCAGGGTTTTGCCTACTTTTTAGGAATCAGTTCGATTCCTATCTATGGAGGTGGAGATGGAATTGTCTGGGAGCAGCAGAAAAAAGCCCTTGAATTAGGAGCAGATATTGTAGTGGCAACTCCGGGACGATTGATTGCACTCTTAGCTGGTGGCAAAATGGATCTCAGTTCACTTCAGCATTTGATCTTGGATGAAGCTGATCGAATGATGGATATGGGGTTTTCAGATGATATATTGAAAATCGTCAATTACTTACCAAAGAATAGACAGACGATTCTTTTCTCTGCTACTATGCCTACTAAGATTCGGCAGTTTAGCATGAATTTTCTCAACAAACCTGTAGAGATCTCTATTGCATTAGGTAAAACTGCTGAAGGAGTTACTCAATCCATGTATTCAGTTTATGATACTCAAAAGGAAGAACTTGTAAAGAATATTCTTTCCCAAAAGGAATACGAGGCAGTAATAATTTTTGCATCAACTAAGGAGAAGGTGAAATCACTATTCAAAGTCCTTCGAAAGCAATTTGATGTAGAGGCATTTCACTCTGATTTAGAGCAAGTAGAGCGAGAGAAAATCATGGCCGCCTTCAAAAATAGGGCAGTAAAGATTCTTGTCGGAACCGATATTATCTCACGTGGAATAGATGTCGTTGGTATTGAATTAATCATTAATTATGATACTCCTTCTGATCCTGAAGACTATGTACACCGAGTTGGAAGAACTGCAAGAGCAGATAAAGAAGGTGAGGCGATCACATTTGTTAATCCTAAAGACCAACACAAGTTTGTTCGGATTGAGAAATTGATAGGAATGCAGGTTACACAGAATCCACTTCCGGAAGGTATGGAAGCAGGCCCCACTTATACAGGTGAAGCGAAAAAGGAAGGTGGGAATTTCAAATCCGGCAATAAATCGAATTTTAAAAAGCGTGAGGGGGGTAAACCTAAAAATAAGCCTCAGCATTCTCATCAAGATAAAAATCCAAGACCAGCTTCATCAAATACGGCTTCAGAATCTTCTCAACCCGCACAGCCATATTCAAAAAACGAGGGGAAATTTGGTGCGAGAAAAAATGTAATTGATCCCGAATGAGATCGTAAAACGGTTGCTATTTAAAAGTACTTCAATTAAATTGAAGTGCTTTTTATTTTTAAAGCCATCCTCAGCTATGCAAAATCTAAAAATTAGATCTAGAGGTTCTTCAGTTAGTTTTTTACAAGAGTTACTATTCAAAGTAGGCTACGATATTCCAATTACAGATTATTTTGGATCTATAACAGAATCAGCTGTCAACGACTTTCAATCCAAAAACAGTTTGGTGATCGATGGAGAGGTAAGTTTGAAGACTTGGACTGTGTTTCTCGAAGAAACCAAACCTGCTCATACCCTTCGCGACAAATTTTTGGAAGAAAATGATTTGATTGATTTTTCGAAAAAGAACGGCGTGGAACTCGCTTCAATCAAGGCCGTCAATAAAGTAGAAAGCTCTGGAAAAGGTTTATTTGTAGATGGCATACCGAAAATTCTATTTAAGGGTCATATCTTTTGGAGACGATTAAAAGGAAGAGGAATCGATACAGCCTCTTGGGGAAGTTATCAGATTATGGGATTTCACGAATTAAAACTTGGCTATCCAACGGTCCAAGATTTTGTAAATGAAAGTAATCAGCTCGATGCCTTAGAAAGATATATAGCTACTTTTGCTTCTCTTACTCATTTGAAGAATAAGGATAGGCCCAAATTTGCAAAATGTCACAACGGGCCCGGGTACGCAAAAAACAGATACGATATCAAATTGGCAATGGCCTACAGGAAATATTTAACATAATTTTTATAGCTATGGAAGTAAAAAATCTTATTCAACTTTTTGACCGTGATATAGATCGATTGATGACAGAAATCGAAAGTTATGGAGATGAGAAAAATCTCTGGACTACAACTGGTCAAATTACAAATTCAGCAGGAAACCTAGCGCTACATCTTGTAGGTAACTTAAAGCATTTTATAGGCAAAGAAATCGGAGGCTATGATTATCAGAGAGATCGAGAGTTTGAATTTGCTGGGAAAGATGTTCCTCGAGCTGAACTTCTTAAAGAAATCAATTCTTGCAAAAACCAAGTCATAGTAAGTTTGGAAGGAATGGATGACAGTTTACTTTCAAAGAATTATCCTTTGGAAGTCTTTGGACATCAAATGGACCACAGCTTTTTCCTACTTCATCTTTATGGTCATTTGAATTACCATTTGGGGCAAATCAGTTACCACAGAAGATTTCTAGATAATTAAGAAAATTAGTATTAACGAAAAAAAAACCTCGATAATCGAGGTTTTTTTTTCGTCAATACAGCATCCTAAACCGGATGGTTCCAGGTATTTCTTTTAATTCATTGATCGCGTCAGGAGAATAGGCTTTATTTATATCAGTAATCACGTAACCAATATTCTCATTGGTTTTTAAATATTGCCCTACAATTTTCACTTCATAGTTGGCCAAAATCTGATTGATCTTCGCTAATACTCCTGGTTCATTCCGGTGTAGGTGGATCAATCGATGCGCATCTTTCAAGAATGGCAGTTGAATATTCGGGAAGTTTACCGAATTGTAGGTATTACCGGTATTGATGTATTCCATGATTTTACCTGGCACAAACCGAGCAATATTTTCCTGAGCCTCCAGCGTACTACCACCTATGTGTGGGGTAAGAATAGTATTTGGCAAACCGATCAACTCTGATTCGAAAGGTTCTGAATTATTTTTAGGCTCTTCTGGGAATACATCTACAGCACATCCTGCCAAGTGACCAGAAAGAATGGCATTTCTTAGTGCGGGAATTTCGACCACATGACCACGGCTCAGATTAACTAAAATCGCACCTTTCTTCATCAGGCTTATTTTCGATTGGTCAATCAGATTTTCATTGTCTTTTCTACCATCCACATGAAGGGTAATGATATCGCAAGTCTTTAGCAACTCATCCAATGAATCTATTTTTGAAGCATTACCTAGAGCAAGCCTTTCTATAACATCATAATAGAATACGTTCATACCCATATTTTCTGCCAGAACTGAAAGCTGCGCACCAATATTTCCGTAGCCAACGATTCCTAGTTTTTTACCACGAATCTCAAAACTTCCACTAGCTGATTTATCCCATTTTCCTTGATGCATTGCTACTGACTTGTCAGCAAGATTTCTCATCAGGAAAATAATTTCGGCAATAGCCATTTCTACCACCGAACGAGTATTGCTAAAAGGGGCATTAAAAACTGCAACCCCCTTTTCTTGGCAAGTCACCAAGTCAATCTGATTGGTACCAATACAAAAAGCACCAATAGATAAAAGGCGATTGGCATTTTCAAGAACCTTCTTAGTTACATTAGTTTTAGAGCGAATCCCTAAAATTGAGATGTTCTTGATTCTCTCACATAGTTCCTCTTCACTCATTGCAGAGGAAACTACTTCAACTTCGTATCCTTCTTCATTGAAAAGATTAACACCAATCTGATGGACATTTTCAAGCAGAAGAACCTTGATACGGCTCTTAGGGTAGGAGAATTTCTTATTGAGGTTATTTACATAGAGAATTTCATCCAGGCTTGGCGCTATGTGATCCGCCTGAGAAGTCACGCGAGGGCGACTTACGTTCTCGGTAAAGGCGTAGAACTTATTTGCAAGACCAGAAGCCTTAATCTCATAATCCGTGTAACCATCACCGATCACATAGATATCACCATCTAAATTGATCCGCCTGATAGTTTCAGCTTTACCATTGTTTTTAGAAAGTGGGTTTTCCCGATTAAAATCAATGATTTTTCCAGTTTCATCATAAATGAATTCGTTCGCAAAAACATTAGATTCTTGGATGCCATAATCTGCAACAATTGGAATGATGAAATCTTTGAAACCGTTGGAGATAATGTAAATATTGCCAGCATTCTCTTGAAGAAATTCCCTGTTTCGCTCAAACGACTTGGAGACCTTCTGCTTCAAAGCATCAATTAAATCACTAATCTGACTTCTAGTCGCATTCAAAATCAATACTCTTTGCTCCAAACTTTCGCGGAATGTCAAGGTCCCGTCCATTCCCTTATCTGTGATATTAATGATGGACTGAAGTTTCTTGTCTCGATCAGGGTCAGTAGCGAGACTTATTTCTCCTAAAATATCCAGTGCTTCTACTTGAGTAAATGTACTGTCAAAATCAATGATGAATTTGGTAGATTGAGGCATGTCGGGGTTTTGAAGTAATTATTCAAAGGTAAAATTACAGCATTGTTAAAAAATTAGAAGTTTTATTGCAAAAATTGTTTCATTTCTTTTTTTAAGTGTCTGTTTTTGCAAAAAAATGACCGTTGTTTTATTTAAATCCTTTATTTGAAATGAAAAATAATCTTTTTTAAAAATATTTTTCATTGGACTTCTAAGTCTTATTTTTGTGACTACAAAAATGAATCAAAATGAATAAAAGATATTTATTTCTCTTAATTGTTGGTCTGGGGTTGACTTTTTCCTGCCAAAAGGCTGAAAAAGAAGCAGAAATCCTCACCGAAAATTCTACTGAAATACCAGGAAACTATGGTGAAAACATCACTGTGAATAAAGTTACAAACTCAGTAGAGATGATCAGTCAAGTAGAATCTGACGGGACTTTCGAAGGAACGATCTCAGGAGAAATCAAAGAAGTCTGCACAAAGAAAGGCTGTTGGATGACGTTGGATCTTCCAAACGGAGAGTCCATGCGAGTAACCTTTAAGGATTATGGATTTTTTATACCTATTGATTCCCAAGGATTTCCAGTAGTACTAGAGGGAGTGGCGACTCTAACAGAGACTGATGTAGCCACACTCCAGCATTTTGCGGAAGATCAAGGAAAGAGCACTGAAGAAATAGCTGCGATAACTGAACCAAAGCGTGAGATTACATTTGAAGCGACGGGAGTTGTGATAAAATCTAAAGCTTAAGATGCCTATCTCATTAGATAACCTTCGGGTAGGAAGAAAATATCTCTTGATAAATCAAGGTGAAATCCGCAAACTGGAAATCATTACTAGACTTAGAGGAGTTAATTTCCAAGTGAAAGATCTCGATACGCTAGAATACTACACCATCGAAGAATTACTTCAATGGGGTCGGGGTAAAGACTATGATTTGGATGAATTATACTATTGAGAAGGGGTGAAAGCCTCTTTTTTTTATGAATACACGAGAGTAAAATAAAGTAAGATCAATCAACTCTTTTCCCCAATAGGCACTACCCTTGAAAGGAGAGAACATATTTATAAGAAAATATGAAAAAAGAAAAAAGTGCTTTTGGAGCGATTTTAGGAGCCAAATGCCCACAATGTAGAGAAGGAGATTTGTTTTCGGTCCCATTGATGAGCTTTAAAAAGCTTTCTCAAATCAATTCAACCTGTAAAGGTTGTCAAGCAAATCTTAATCCCGAACCTGATTTTTATTACGGAGCGATGTACATCAGCTATGCCTTTTCCGTGGCTTTAGTAATCACCGCTTTAGTGGCACTTAATGTACTTTTGGTTAAGCCAAAGCTTTGGATGTACCTAACCATGGTCCTAGTTTTAAATATTGTGCTACTTCCCTTGATGCTCCGATACTCAAAAGTACTTTATCTCTATCTAGTAGGAAAACTGAAATATCGACCTTAATCCAAGTATTTTTTAGGATTAAAAAGGATTAAAATCAGCGCTATAGATACTAAAAGAAGGAAAAACATAGCTGGAAGTCCTCCTATAACGGATAAAATTCGAACCCCATCAATTCCTGAAAAAGTAATCATCACCCAAGCCAAAAATCCAATTAATACCCCCCAAAGGACTTTTATATTCGTATCAGACTGAAAAGCATCGGCATTGGTTCCCTTCATACTGATACTTGCTATGGCATCAGTACTAGAATCGGCTGCGGTTACGTAGGAGATGAATATGCCTATTATAAATAGTAGGGCGAATAAATTGAAGTATCCTTCATCTCTGAATACTTGGTAGATAATCGATTCCGCACCCGAGTTGTCAAATAGATTCTTATACAACTCAGGATTTAAGGTCGCCAGCTCCAACGTACTCCCTCCGAAGATCGCCATCCAAAACAGACAAAACAGCGCAGGTAAAAACCAATTGATTAAAAGGAACTCTCGTATCGTTCTCCCAATTGCTATTTTTCCTAAAAAGAGTGCAGTGATCGGCGCCCAAGCCATCCAAATAGCAAAATTAAAGGTAGTCCAATCATACGTCCATTTCGAGCCTGATCCGGAGGCCTGGAAACTAAGGTCTAGAAAATTCGAGATATACATTCCAAAGCCTTGGCTCAATGAGCTACCCACATCACCAGCAGTACCCAAAACAAAGAATAAGAAAACAATAAGTCCAAAAAAAGCCAAATTGATCAAGGAAAGATTTTTGATGCCTTTCTCAATTCCAGTTGCTGATGAAATAATAAATGTCAAGAGTAGTAATAAGGTGATTCCTGCTTGGAGCAAAGTGGGGTCGAGTGTAGGAAAGAAAGCTAATATTCCTCCAGAAAGGCTGAGAATACCCACTCCTAAGGCCGCAGCCATTCCACTAACCATTGAGAATAAATTCAACATATCTAAGCCATCCACCCAATATCGGTTAGGATTACGTCCAAATAAAGGTTGAAGCATTACTCCAAGGGTATAGTTTTGCTTTCCTTTATAAAATAGAAGAGCAAAAACCATAGCTGGTACCGCATAGATGGCATAGGGCGTAAATCCCCAGTGAAAAAATAAAGCTCCCAAAGCAAAGGCCTTCGCTGCTTCTGACTGAGGTAAAATATTTTTGAAATCAGGAGGATAAAAAAAATGAGAAATAGGTTCGGCACTACTCCAAAACAGAATTCCAACGGCAATGGTCGTACATAATACGATGGCAAACCAACTGATTCGGTTTAATCTAGGTTTGGCATCTTTACCCCCAATACGATATTTCCCCAAAGGACTAAGAAAAACCACGAATGTTAGAATCGTCATTCCAAATGAAAGCCAACTAAATCCTAGCGAAAAATTAATCAATATGGCTTTTTGA
>CAWUWQ010000364.1:0-7224 GCA_963926065.1 uncultured Algoriphagus sp. | reverse complement strand
TTATTTTCTCTGGATGTTGCGTTACATAAGCCGTATCAAAAGAGGGCTTTGAAGTCTGACCATGAATCCTGAAAGCAACGAGCAGAAAAGTGACTAGAAAGAAGGTTTTGCAAAAGCTCATTCAATAGGATTAATGATTATCTGAAAGACATGAAAAATGAGGATAAATGTGATCAAAAAAAAATCCGGATCAAGATCCGGATTTTTTTTAACAGTTCGAGTTCGAAAAGTGATTTCAAAATTAACTATCAAAAAACAGCGTATTGTTTAAAAGTTGTTTAATCACCAGATTTAATTTGATACTTATCTTAATCATTACAAGTGATTTAGCTCTTTTTTTTTTGAAAAAAGAAACTTCCTATTGCTAAGAGTACAATTTTTAGAATATTTGATGCGCACCTAGAAAATGTTTTTTTTAAAGTCAAATCATGGTATCCATAATTATCCCTTGTTTTAACCAGGAAAAATACCTTGAAGAAACGGTTTTGTCCGCTTTGAAATCTACTTATAAGTCTATCGAAATCATTATTGTAAATGATGGATCCACGGATGGAAGTAAAGAAATAGCGGAGAAATTGGCAACGAGACATATCGAAGTTAAAGTCATTAATCAACAGAATAAAGGCGTTGCAGTGGCTCGAAATCGTGGAATTGAAACAGCAAATGGAATTTTTATTTTGTGCTTGGATGGGGACGATCTGATTTCGGATAATTATATAGAAGAAGCTGCACCTATTCTCATGAAGAAGCCCGAGGTAAAAGTGGTCTATTGCCAAGCGATAAAATTCAATGAAAAAAAGAAAAAGCCTTGGAGGCTTAAGCCATTTAGCCGCTATTCTTTGGCACGAGACAACATGATTTTTGTATCAGCCCTCTTTCGGAAATCTGATTGGGAAGCTTGTGGGGGATTTTCGGAGGATATGCACTATGGCCGCGAGGACTGGGAGTTTTGGATTAAAATGCTAAAATCTGGAGGAGAAATAATTCAATTGCCATTTGTTGGCTTTTTCTATAGGCTTACCCCTACCAGTAAGCGAAAGAAAACCGGTACAAATGAGAAAAAAAGAGCTAGAATCGCCTACTTAAATTCTAAACATCAAGATTTCTTTGAACGTGAGCTGAACGGGCCATTAAGATTTCAGCGAACTTGGTCCAAACCATATAATTCCATATTGAAGCTTTTAGGAAAACTGTAATCCCTGTTTTGATCATCCAAACCAATTTGGGACTCAAATGAAGATTAGAACACCTGATCTTTCAACAAAAGGAAAAGAGAAATTAAAATTTGAATAATTGGTTACTTTTGAAAGAAATCAATATTTCCAGCGATTTCTTTTTTTAGCCGAAATACCAACCTAAACAAGAACATGTCAAGCCGCTCCTTGAAATCTGCATTTAAATCTTACTGGAAGCAGCTTCGCTTCAATTTAAGTGCCTCAGATAGCCCGTTGTTCCAATTTTACTATAAAAACCTCTACACCCCCAAGAAAGGAAGTTTAGCTGATTTTTTATCCCAGTACTCTTTATCAAAAACCGGAAATTTTTTCGTCATTCAAATCGGAGCAAACGACGGTATCACTAATGACCCCATCCATAAATTCATCAAAAGAGATGGTTGGAAAGGGGTGCTTCTGGAGCCTCAACCTGATGTTTTTAAGAATGAGCTTTCAAAGATTTATCATAAAAACAAAGGAATACACCCCATTTGTGCAGCGATAGGAAGAGAAGATGGATTCCAAAAATTGTATAAAATAGGATTCTGCAATATGAGATGGGCTACTGGTTTAGCATCTTTCTCTTTAGAGAAAATCCAGTTAGCTTTTAAAAACGGGGTCGTTGAAAAAAATTGTCAGAAACTTGGCATTGCAATTCCAGCGAGTCCTGATGCCCAAATCGGATTTGAAAATGTAGCAGTGATTTCTCCTGAAACACTTATCAAGAACTATTCAATTTCTAAAATAGACTTGCTTCAGATTGATGCAGAAGGCTATGACTTGGAAGTAATTCGGATCTTTGAAATCCCGAAAACGAATCCACAAGCCATTATTTTTGAGAATGAGAATTTGAATTCTGAAGATTTGAACACCTGTTATGAATTTTTAAAAGCAAATGATTATTCACTTGCCAAATTCGGCAGAGACACGCTAGCTCTAAAAAATCCAACAAATCAGCTTAAGGGGTTTTTCACAGAAAACAGATTGTAATCTGTGGATCAAATCTTATCCATTCCCTTCCAGAATTTCAGAAAGTAATACTTCACGGGATTAGAATATTTCAATTGCTTCCAGGGTCTGCTTGCGTGGGGTCTGTGCCAAACCGGAGCATCCATCAACACATAATTCTCAAAGTCTAGCTCAATTGCCTTTCTTGAAATAAACGTGTCATACCAATCCTTTGCCTCATCAAGCTCGGTAAAATCAAATTTTTCCAAAAATTCTATGGAAAAAAGCGTGCAGCAGAAACTCAGGCTTCGATTAGTCATAATAATATTATCCTTTACCCCTTTAAATTTCAGATAAGGAAAATTCACCACTCCTAAATCATCCACGGTCACAGAACCTACCAATCCAGTATTAGGATTATTTTTGGCAAAATTTAAAAGCTCTTTTATGGTGTCTATTTGTATTACTACATCGGATTCGATTACCAAAAGCGGAATTTTTGCCTCCATCGCTACTTTTTGAGCATGCTGTAAGACCAATTTGTAATTTGGAGAAGGATGATCTGTCAAATCCTCCAGATGAGTTAGCTCAAAACCGATTTCAGTTTTACTTAGCTCAAGTTGGGCTTTGGTTTCCTCAGTACTGAAATCATTAAAAATGATGTGGCGATGAGAAATAGACGAGGCAGCTATTGCTCTAGCCGTATCTAGTGTAGTTTCAATCGAGTTTTTTACTGGTGTGATTACTAGTACTTCTGCCATCAAAATATTTTTTTTCAAAAGTAGGGCTTTCCCTGCAAGGCAAAAAATAACCCCGAGCTAGCCGGGGTTATACTTTGATTAGGCTAAGTCGCCTAATGCTTTTTTCATTCGTTTTAAGGCTTCTACTAATTCCTCGTCAGCCGCTGCATAGGATAGTCTAATGCAATTTGGAGCACCAAAGGCTCCACCTGTTACTAAAGAGACATTAGCTATGTCAAGCAAGTATAAGCAAAGATCATCCGCGTCTTTTACAGTATGTCCATGAGCTGATTTACCAAAGAAAGCCGTCACATCTGGGAAGAAGTAAAATGCTCCTTCCGGAACATGAGTTTTGATTCCTGGAATATCCTGTAATAACTCCAAAACTAGTGTTCTCCTTCTCAAATACGCATCAGCCATTTCTTTTGAAGGGGTCTGATCACCTTCGATACCTGCCAATGCTGCTCGCTGTGCGATACCGGTGCCTCCTGAGGTAAATTGACCTTGCATTTTTTCAACTGCTTTGGCAATGAATAAAGGAGCGCAGATGTACCCAACTCTCCAGCCTGTCATGGCATATCCTTTTGAGAATCCATTAACTGTAATAGTCCTGTCAAACATCCCTGGAAAAGATGCAATACTGTAATTTTTACCTGCAAAATTGATCAACTCATAGATTTCATCCGCAATCACCATCACGTTTTCATGGTTCTTTATTACAGCAGCAATTTCCTCAAGTTCAGCTTTGCTGAAAACTGAGCCGGTAGGATTACAAGGAGACGAATAAATAACGGCTTTAGTGCGGGGAGTGATTGCAGATTCAAGTTGGCCCGCTGTAGCTTTGAAGTTATTTTCTAAATTCCCTTCAATCAATATAGGAACTCCACCGGCCAATTTGATTATCTCAGCATAACTAACCCAATACGGAGAAAAAATCACCACTTCATCTCCTTCATTGATCATGCACATGAAGACATTCGCGATGGAATGCTTGGCGCCGGTTGAGACTACAATATTTTCTGCTTTGGCATTTGCGATTTGATTCTCATCGCGAAGTTTCTTTGAAATCGCCTCTCGCAAATCCTGATAACCAGCTACCGGAGGATAAGAAAAGTATTTTCCCTCATCAATTGCAGCCTTTGCAGCCTCCTGAATATGTTTGGGAGTTTTGAAGTCCGGCTCTCCTAGACTTAAACTGATGATGTCAATTCCTTGGGATTTCAATTCTCTGGCTTTCTTCGCCATCGCAAGAGTCGCTGACTCTTCCATATTGATTATCCGATCCGATAAAATAGAATTCATTTTTTGATAGATTTTTTTTTACAAACTCCTCAAAAATAGAGAGAAGATTATAAAATCTAAACAATCTGTTCCTTTTGATCACGAAATGTTATTTTTGAACAAAATACATCAAAGTAAATTGCGTTTTCATATCAGATGAGTCGATCTTATATTCTTATTATTTCCTTCTGCCTGATCAGCGGCTTGGTAAGCGCACAAAAAAATAGCGAAAAGCCAAAAGTTGACCCGGATTCCTCAGGAGTAGTCAACTCTTCTCTTCTTCCCACTTCCATGCCATTACTTTTGTTTGATGATTCGATCTTAAAGGAAGAGAAAAAAGAAAAGAAGAAAAAGGCCAAAAAAAATATCTGGTTTGGAATCAAAACCAAAAAGTCATACTTCAGACGAGAACTTCGTGGTCAAGAAATCATTGAGTTTTTCAACTATACAGATGCAAGTAGAAAACCTGACCCCTACATCAGAGATGTTTTTTGGTTTGATCAATCTGAGCGAGAAATCAAAAAATCTGGCTATGAAGTAGGCAAAGGCTATCTACTTCACGGTCCATATGAGCGGATAATCAATGAGGTATTAGTGGAAAGTGGCATGTATTATTATGGGACCAAGCATAGGACCTGGATGCTATATGACTCCAAGAACATCCTTCAAGATAAAAATCACTATACCGAAGGTTGGCCTCGTGAATCTCGAATTTCCTATCATGAGCGCACTACCAATGTGATCGAAGAAATCATTCCCATGCAATATGGACTTGAAGAAGGGAATTATTTTTACTTCTATGAAGACAAACAAATAGCTGTAACGGGTGAATATGAGTACGGCGAAAAAGTGGGCCTTTGGACTGAATATTGGGATTTAAACAATACGAAGGCTATTCGGAAGCGGGAAATCCAATATCAGGAAGCCGCTTATACCAAAAATTTCCGCCCCTATATACGTGCTGAATGGGATAAGGACGGAAACTTGATTTACAGAAAAGACGACTAGTCTTTACTTCGAAACTTGAATTGCTGCCCTCCTACAGATGCCTCATACATCAATCCCCCCTTTGTTCGAGTAAATACTGCCACTCCATCCACGTATTTCGCATTTAAGGACGCACCAGAAGCGGCGGCAACAGCAGATACCTGCGCTGACATTTCTATTTTATTTTCTCTGAATCGGTCAAATGCTTTTTTGTCTTCAAAGAAAACAACCTCACTATACACTTGTCCTCCTGCTTGGAATCCGATAGTAAGTTGGGTCATTCGTGCAAAACCAATCATTTCCCCTTCTTCATAAGCAACTCCATTGCCGGATGCTCCACCTATTCCAAGCCCACCTTTTCCAACATTTGGGAGAATTATGTATGCATGGGATGAAGAAAACAACTCTTGCATGTCAGGATCATCTTCTAGGAATTCTGCCTTCGCCTCTTTTGAGTCCTCGATTATATTATCATCTTTTTGGGCACTTTGGCCGAAAATGACCAAAGAAGTAAAAAGGAAAACGGCTGTGAGAATTACTATTTTCATAGTTTAATATTTGGATTAGAAGGGACGTTAATAAAAAGCATCCTCAAAAGACTTGAAGTTTGGATTGCCATGCTTGTCTTTGTAAACGCCTACGATATCGAAACGGATATCTTTATGCCAATCAATTTGGTGAATATAATAGTCAGCAGCTTTAATAAGTAATTTACGTTTGATGGAATCCACAAATTCCTCCGCATAGCCGAAACCTGTTCCTGAGCGATACTTTACCTCTATAAAAATCAACAAGCCCTTATGCTTCATGATTAAGTCAATCTCAGCATGACCATGCCGGTAATTGGACTCCAAAAGCTCGTAGCCTTTTCCTTTGAGCCACTCTGTTGCTTGCTCTTCTGCTATTCTACCACTTTCATTATGTTCTGCCATCTTGGATAATTGTTTAATTTTGAAAAATAAGCGGAACGATGCGTTCCTTTATCCTGTTTAAAAGCGTCCCTTTTCAGAAGATGAACCAAATTATTAATAAATCAGTAGATTTCCGAGACCTCGGTTTACTCGATTACCAAGAAGCCTGGGATTATCAAGAGGAGCTTTTTGCAGAAACTGTGGCTTTGAAAATCGAGAATCGAAAAAACCCTGATTCCGAACAGAAATTGACTCCAAACTATTTGCTTTTCGTGGAGCATCCCCACGTCTACACGCTGGGTAAAAGTGGAAAAGCAGAAAATCTCTTGCTCGATGAGAATGGCCTTGTGGAGAACAAAGCTCAGTTCTACAAAATAAATCGAGGTGGCGACATCACCTATCATGGACCGGGGCAGCTTGTAGGCTATCCAATCTTAGATTTGGAGAATTTCTTTACCGATATCCATAAATACCTGAGGCTTTTGGAAGAAGCAATCATCCTGACTTTAGCAGATTATAATATCATTGCAGGAAGAATCAATGGGCTTACGGGAGTTTGGCTTGATCATTTGGAACAAATAAACCCAAGAAAAATCTGCGCCTTGGGTGTCAAATCAAGTAGATGGGTGACGATGCATGGTTTTGCATTTAACATCAACTCCGACTTAAGCTATTTTTCACACATCATTCCTTGCGGAATAGATGATAAAGCGGTCACTTCGCTGCAGGCTGAACTCCAAAGAAAAGTCCCCTTAGAGGAAGTTAAAGAAAAAGTAAAATATCATCTCCTGAATCTATTTGGGATGGATCTATTATAATTTTCATGAAATCGAGCATGACTAAAAAAGTCACACAATGGGATGATTATCGGAAATGCGAGATTCCATGTGGCCTAAAAGAAAAATCATAAACACATGAAATCGAGCATGACTAAAAAGTCACACACTGGGATGATTAAATGCTGCGAGATTCCATATGGCCATCAAGAAGAAATTATAAACATATGAAAAAAGACATTGATTTCCACCCGGTCACAGGGGTAAAACTTGCTATTGCAAAAAAGGAGAACACAATAGGGACAGAATGGGCTGTCTACATTATCAATTTGAATCTCATCGAGCTAAAAACAGTCATGATCACCTC
>CAWUWQ010000363.1:0-4824 GCA_963926065.1 uncultured Algoriphagus sp. | reverse complement strand
CTTCCAATATTGAAAAAGATTGGAACTGGGTCAATCAGCACAACACGATGGGAGCTCATTTGACAAATATTTCGGACGAGCTGGCACTTTTTGCTGTGCAAGGTCCAAAGGCGATCGAAGCTGTACAATCCCTTACTCCAGTCAATCTTTCTGAGGTGAAATTCTATCATTTTACTGTGGGAGAATTTGCAGGAAAAAAGGATTTAATCATCTCAGGGACAGGATACACTGGATCTGGAGGATTTGAAATCTATGTAAAAAATGAGGATGCGGAGGAAGTTTGGAATGCCATCTTCGCTGCAGGAAAAGACTTCGATATTAAACCAATCGGTCTCGGAGCCAGAGATACACTCCGGATGGAAATGGGTTATTGCCTTTATGGAAATGACATTACTGACACAACCTCTCCCATTGAAGCAGGACTGGGATGGATCACCAAATTCACCAAAGATTTCACCAATTCAGAAGCTATAAAAGCACAAAAAGAAGCTGGTATAACGCGAAAACTGGTAGGATTTGTAATGCAAGAAAGAGGGATTCCTCGTGGACACTACCCTATCGTGGATGCAGCCGGTGAACTAATCGGAGAAGTCACTTCAGGTACGCAATCTCCGAGCATGGGAGTTGGTATAGGAATGGGTTATGTGAAAACTGAATTTGCTAAGCCTGGAAAGGAGATTTTCATACAAGTTCGGAATAAGAACCTCAGAGCTCAGGTAGAGAAATTACCGCTATTGAAAGCATGAACAAAGTAGAAATCTGCTTCAGTCCTGAGCTGATTCATCTTCATTCACTTGAAAATAAAATTGTGGTGGTAGTCGATATCTTTCGAGCTACTTCCACGATGATTGCGGCCTTGGCCAATGGAATAACTGAGATCAAAACCTTTGCTGATCTGGAAGAATGCAGACAAATGTCTGGAGAAGGCTATTTGATTGCTGGAGAACGGAATGGATTGACCACAGAAGGTTTCGAATTGGGAAATTCTCCAATCGCCTATTTAAATGATGCATATGCTGGTCAAAAGCTTGCGATGACCACCACCAATGGCACGCTAGCTATTTCTAAATCTTCCGAAGCGGATGAAGTCCTAATCGGAGCTTTCCCAAATCTTTCTGCTACAGTTTCCTACCTACAAACCAAAAATCAAGATATCTTGATCCACTGCGCAGGTTGGAAAGGCATGTTCAATTTGGAAGACTCACTTTTTGCAGGAGCTTTGGCTAAAAGCCTGGAGGCTACACATGAGGCCACGGAAGATGGAGCTATAGCGATGAAGGCACTTTTTGAAAAAGAAGGCTATGACTTGAAAGGTTTTCTTTCACAAGCTTCACATGCCAAGCGACTCCAAAACCACAATATCGAAGCTGATATTGATTTTTGTTTGACTTTGGATCTCTATTATTTCGTGGTAAAACTTTCTTCAAAACAAACTTTAATTAAATTTTGAGTTTGAACTTTATTTTCATTTCTTTCTAGTCAATATGAATTGTTTTTCAAAACTGATTTTGCTCTTCTTAGCATTATCAACATATAGCTGTTCCACAAAAATGAGAAAAAGTGTATTCCTGGTAGGTTCCGAGGTGGTTTTCAATGGTGATGATCAATCCTTGCGATTTTTAGAAACTCAAACCGTAGAAGAAAACGTTGCTTTAGAAAATGTCAATGGACTAGAGTTGGTTTTTGAACAAAATAAATTGGTGAAGAAATACCAGTTGATGTACGGAGAACGGTATGAACTAGAGTTAGAAGAGGAAGAAATTGGATTTGAGTTACCCATCGATCCAATTGCGCATCCTGTATTCTTAATTAAAGAAAGCATTCCTAAAACCAATAGCTATTTAGGAGGAGAAACTCCATCGCAATTTAATTTGCCCAAATTTGACTCAAAACCATCTTTCCAATTTTTAGGGATTTTATCAAATAAAACAGAAGGATTTGAATGGCTTCCGTTTGATATTCACCTTACCGCTCCTCTTTTTGGACATTTTGATCCACTCTATTTAGATTATTCCGACCCACTTTCTCCCAAGGTCATCAATGAAGAACATTATTTAAGTTCTGATTATGAAGATGAATTTGTAAAGCATGATTCTGATTTGGTATATGAAAAGGCTTTTATTACCACTCAGCCTAGCGATGAGATTCCAGAGTTTGAGGAAAATATTGGAATAGCAGGAGTCCCGGTTTGGATTCAGAATCCAGCTATCCCGGTTTGCCCCATTTCAGGTAGAACAATGAAATTTGTATGTCAATTAAATTATGGATTAAATATCCCTTTAAAGTCCAGCAGCTTTAGCACTGAAAGTGGTGGAGCATACATCGAAAAAATGAATTTCGGGATTGATGGAGATCTTTACCTATTTATCGAACCAGAGTCTAAGGTGGTCTGTGTGATCATTCAACATACCTAAAAAATATTGAACTAGAGTCAGTATCAAAATTGCAATATCGAAGCTGAACTGAAATCCCAGTGATAAAATTTTAGTTTTTTTTTAATTTTCAACTACATTTAATGAAACTTTTCAAATATGTTAGATTTAATTTGGGGTCTATTTAATTTTACAGCGATTATTTATTTTTTCTATTTGTTAGTTGGATTGATTATCAAAGGAAGAAAGTCTTTGCAAAACCAACCCAAGATTTTAAGTTTTCCAATTTTAATTATTGGAGTTTCTGCTATTCTTTCTTCAACAAAAAATCAAGAATCAAAAGTAAACATAATTGAGCAAGGCCATAAAATGGAGGTAATTCAAATGAATTATTCAAGTTTGAATAAACTTGAAGTAATCCTCGTAACAAACAATTTGACAGGTGATACAAACCCAATTTTTTCCAGGTCCTCGCTATCAGGATTTGTATCAGGTCGTAATTGGGAACACCATAGTGTTGACTTAATTAATGATAAGTTGAGTGTTACTGGTAAAGCCACTTATTCATTTTTCGGAATCGATATTTTTTCAATTGATCAAATCGTCCAGAATTAGTTAGCTGGAAATGATACCAATCATGACTTTTATCATATCGGATAAAAGTCATGATTGGTATCATTTCCAGAACTTAAGTTTGAAAAAACAACGACAAGACAATGATCCAGAAACATCAATTAACCGAAGAATTTCCAGAGCACGCAGACCGAATCCACGAATTGAAAGAGAAGAACTCGCATTTCAAAAAATTATTTGACGAATACGATGATCTCGATCATGAAGTCTATCGCATTGAAACTAATTCAGAAGCGGCTTCGGATGAAACACTAAATAAATTGCGAATAGAGCGGGTAAAACTGAAGGATGAGCTTTATCAGCTGATTCAAACCTTATAATTCAATAGCCTGAGAAAATCCTCAGGCTATTTATTTTTAGCTTATTGTCATTAAAATACCGATCCGAATAGCAAGTATTTTTCTTCTAGAAATTCTTTTCATCGCCTCATTAAGATTAGCGCCCGTCTGAATAGCTAGTAATTTAAATCCAAAAAAGTCCAAGCTTAAAATTCGGGATATTAACGTATTATCATGTTGAGACTTTTTTCTTTTTCAGAGGTCTCAATTCAACTTTTCTGAAAAATATCTCCGCGCCCTCAGATTGAATTTGAATGCGACCGTTATTTGGTTTCACGTTGGAAGCATGATTTACCAATATTCCATTCAGGAAAATCGTGATTTCATCTCCCTCAACTACACATTCCACTTTATTCCAATCTCCTACCGGTTTCTCCACATCCTGAGAACCACGGAAATCAATCAGATCTTTCCAGTTTGGGTCACGACCATACCAATTAATCCTGCCAGAGTTGATAGTTGCAAGTTCCCCGTCGGATTGAAAAATAAATGAACTGCCCTGCTTTTCCTGAGCTACCGGACTTGTAATGCTGAAATCTTTGCTTCCATCTCCTACTACAATAAAATCGCCTGTTCCGCCTTCTATCACTTGGCATTCGATGGAGTGCATCCAGATTCCATCAGAAGCACCATCTTCTCCCACAGAATGCAAGAGAATTCCAGAATCTCGGGCATTTTCCAATCTGGGAGCAAAGGTTTTTCCACCCCATTTGAACTCAACGATGAGTCGATAATTTTCAAATTCCTCATTGGAAGTGATCCCTCCCCACTCCTCGCCAGATATCCGGATCATTCCATCCTGAACAGTGAAAACCTTTTTCGGGTCAATTCCTCGTCCCCGGTTTTGCACAAAAGTGTACCAGCCATCGAGGTTTTTACCATTAAATAGCTTGACTTTATTTTTGAGATCTGATTTTGATTGGCTTTGGGAAAAAGCTACCGAAGTCAAAATCAACAAAAGTGATAAAATAATAACTTTTTTCATTGGGAGTTTTGGGTTTGAACGTAAAAATCAGTTATAGGATTGAAGAGGGAGAGTTTTTGCCGTTGAGTTTGACAAAAGCTTCAGCCGCTGGCACACCTGCCTCCATCCCCCGAAACTTCTCCATCGCCTCATGTCCACAGGCATAGATTCCGACAGGATTCTGACTTACATGGCAGAATAAAGCCTTTCGTTTTGTTTCCTGTTCATCCGAAATATCAACATAATCTGTGGGATGAAATGTCATGGTTTGCTCCCCTGCACAAACTTCGTAAAAGTAAATCTGGAATTTTCTCTTAGTTCTCAATCCTGCTTGCATGGTCAGCATGCTTGCTGCCTGATGATCTCTATGTGAATCTATAGGCCACTGCGTAAAAACCAAATCTGGTTTTTCGCTTTCCATGAACTCAGTCATCTTTGTGATCCACTCATTATTAACCATTGTGTTACCATCAACTTGCCCGAGAAATGAATGCTGTACATTTAGAATCGCACAAGC
>CAWUWQ010000362.1:0-5621 GCA_963926065.1 uncultured Algoriphagus sp. | reverse complement strand
AAAACAGCTTCTGATCAATTGAAAAAATGGACTCAGCTTTTTTTTCTTCCTTCCAAAGTTTATAAAGGGATCAATGTGTTCCCCTCGGCTGGGCAGCAGGAGCTTAGCGAAATCTGCAAACCGGGTATAACTCAAAGTTCTTATACCTATTATTGAGGAAGGCAAGCGTTTTGACGAACCTTTCTGAAATCACTGATATAAACCCTGAGGTAATTAAATGGATCAAAAAATCCTATGAAAATGCTGGCTAAATAGCCTTAACCTATTTACAAATTCATCCTAAATTGATAAAAATATCATGTATTTTGGTTCTTTTACTAGCAACCAGATATTATGAAACGACTTTCTTTGATTAATAATAGGATGAGTATTTTTGCAATCCTAAGCTTTATTTTTTTAAACTCTCCTCAACTCTTCAGTCAAATTACTGAAGAAACCTACCATAAAGCTGAGTACTTCCTCAGCAATTCTATCCAAAGGGAAGTATACCATCTAGAAGTAATTCCCAATTGGCTGGATAGTAAAACTAGCTTTTGGTATCAAACTTTCACAAAAGATGGTAAAAGGTTTTACCATACAGATATCGAAAAAGGAATCACTCTCGAGGCTTTTAACCACCATAAATTAGCCGAATTACTGAGTGAAAAAAGCGGGCAATCAGTAGATTCCAGGAGCTTACCATTTAACAGGATTCAGTTGAAAAATGATGGAAGCGTCACTTTTGAGTGGCAAAACAAAATCTGGACTTATCAGAATTCCAGATTGGAATCAACGCGTTCACCTGAACCTAAAAACCGAGATACTTCAATTTCTCCAGATGGTAATTGGAAAGCTTTCTCAAGAAACTTCAACTTGTTTGTTGAGAATCTAGAAACTGGAGCGGAAATACAATTGAGTTTTGATGGCAAAAAGGATTTTGAATATGCTTCATTTTGGGGTTGGTCAGATATGGTAATTGGTGAAAATGGAGAACGGCCTTTTCACTTCACTGTAAATTGGTCTCCTGATTCCAAAAAAATCCAGACTCAAATTGTGGATTTAAGACTTGCTCAGAAAATGTTGCTCTTAGACAATAGCCAAGACGATAAATTCAGGCCACAATTGATGGGTTATTACAGAGCATCACCTGGTGACACCTCAGTGGTTATGTATACACCAGTTCTTTTTGATATTGAAAGCAATACTGAGACGAAGTATCCAAAGTTATCACTTCCTCATTTTATAGGAATGTACTTTAATTGGGATGAGGACAGTGAAAATCTATACGGCACCTATCTCCATAGAGGTTTTAAAGCTTTTGATATTTTAGAAATCAATGCCGAATCAAAGGGAATTAGAACCATTTATTCCGAGTCCTCGCCTACACATATTAACAACACTAATATTCTTAGAAAATTGAAAAATGGTCAATTTATTCTGGGAACTGAAAAATCAGGCTGGAATCAATTATACCTATTGGATTGGAAAAGTGGAGCGCTTATTAATCGAATTACCCTAGGCGATTACGTGGTCAAAAATCTACTGAACATCGATGAAGAAAATAAGATTATCTACTTCGAAGCTGCTGGCAAAGAAAAAAATGTGAATCCTTATTATTCTTTGGTGTACAAAGTAAATTTTGATGGGTCGGAACTAGAACTCCTGACTCCTGAAAACGCTTTTCATGAGATCAGTTATGGCAGTGGAAAGGATTATTTCATCGATAACTATTCTACTGTAAATGAACCAACAGTTTCTGTAGTGAGAGAATTAGCAACAGGTGAAATCGTACAGGAAATTTCCAAAGCAGACATTTCTAACCTTCTAAAAAAAGGTTATCGAAGCCCAAAGCAATTTTCAGCCACTGCAAAGGATGGAAAAACAACTATCTATGGCGTCTATTATTTACCCACAGATTTCAATTCAAAAAAGAAGTATCCCATCATCGATTACACCTACACAGGCCCTCATACTGACATCACACCGAAGACTTTTAAAGCAGGATTAGTCGGCTTATCGCAACCCATGTCAGAATTAGGATTTGTGGTAGTGACAGTTGATGGGCTGGGAACAAATGGACGAGGTAAAACTTTTAATGACGTTTCTTATAATAGTCTTGGTGATGGCACCACTGATCATGTGTTGGCCATCAAAGAATTGGCGGCTAAAAACAAATTCATGGATTCAGATAAAGTAGGGATTTTTGGTCATTCGGCTGGTGGATATGACGCGGCAAGAGCAATTCTACTACATCCTGACTTTTATAAAGTGGCCGTAGCCTCAGCCGGAGATCATGATCACAGAATGGAAAAAGCTTGGTGGCCTGAAATGTATATGGGCTACCCGGTTGGAGATTTCTATCAGGAGCAATCAAATGTTACCAATGCATCAAATCTAAAAGGCCATTTACTCCTAGCTCATGGAGGAATAGATGAAAATGTAAATCCTTCTGCCACTTTCAAATTTGCGGAAGCTTTGATTAATGCTGGAAAAGATTTTGATTTATTTATCTGGCCGAGCAGGAATCATAGCTTTGGTAGAACGAATGGTGATTATTTTACCAAAAAGCGATGGGATTATTTCATCGAGCATTTGTTGGGAGAAAAACCTATTAGGCATTACCTGATCAAAACAGACTAAAAAAGACCCTGCTCTTCCCTAAAGAGCAGGGTCTTTTTTAACCTTCAATTTCAGTAAGCAATTCTTCATACCAATCCTTACCATACTTTCTAATTAAGGCATCCTTAAGAAACTTGTAGATGGGCACTTTTAAACTTGACCCTAATTGGCAGGCAGGATCGCAGATATGCCAACGATCATAATTTAGGGCTTCAAAATCATCATATTTCTTGACCCGAATCGGGTACATATGGCAGGAAATCGGTTTTTTGTAATCTGTCTTTCCAGCTAAGTAAGCCTGCTCAATTCCACACTTCAGAATTCCTCGATCATCATATAACGCATACGCACATTCTCGATTATCTCCAATCGTCGGCGTACCCTTGTCTCCATCTTTGTCGATGACCCAAGTGCCTTGCTTTTCGATTGCAGCCCTACCCTCTTCGGTAATAAAATCTTTGACGATGGGGTAAATTTCCTCGAGGATTTTAGTCTCATCATCTTCCAAAGGAGCTCCGGCATCACCTTCTACGCAACATGCTCCTTTGCAAGCTTCTAAATCACAGACAAAAAAGTTTTCCTTGATATCATCTGACAATACTACTTTCCCTACTAAAATCATTTTGCTAATATTTTGATCTCAAAGGTAGTCAATGCTTCCAAAAGATTGGATTAGGGCTTTCGGAAATCCTTTCTGCGGACATAAACACCTTTCTTCAGACTGGCAATTAAATCTCCAGCCTCATCCCTCACCTCACATGAAAATTCAAAAATGTGCTTCCCTTGTTCTTCAACCACTTTTTTCACTTCCCCAACTTGGGCAGGAGAAAGTTTAATCTCCGTATAAACAGTTCCTTTCCCTGGTTTCAAAAAATCAATTGACGCATATTTATCCCAAACGATGTACTCATCGCCTAAGTGAATAACCAGAATAAACATGAAAAAAGGATCACACATCGAATAGAGAGATCCTCCAAAAGCAGTACCTAATAGATTGCGATTAAACCAAGTAAGCTTGAGACGTGTACGAAACATTGAGAAATCTGGCGAATAATCCACCACTCTGATTCCTGAAAAAAGGTAAGGTGGATAAAAATTGATTAAACGAATTAGCCTACTGAATTTTTTAAGCTTAGTGTTCTCCATATCAAAAGGTAAGTGAAATGGCATAAAAAAAGAACCGCCCCAATTAAGGAGCGGCTCAACCCAGCACTATGAAGAAAAGCTAATTAAACCTTTCATAATAAAAGAACAGGAGCTTGAGTTAAATGTTTGAAAAATGAAAAAATAAATCTTTTTTTTAATGAACTGCATTTTTTGCCCGTAACTATTAGAATTCAATATGTCCAATTCTCGGATTAAATGATTTATTTTGTAATGTGCAAGTCGTCTTGCCGCTGTCCCATCCCGATAGCTATCTGGACGGGAGAGAGGAAAGTCCGGGCAACATAGAGCACCATACTTCCTAACGGGAAGGGTTCCTACTGGTGACGGTAGGAATACAGAAAGTGCCACAGAAAATAAACCACCTTTCGACAAACTGAGGGCAATCCAAAGTAAGTTGGAAGGAAAGGGTGAAAAGGTGGGGTAAGAGCCCACCGCTCAGCTGGTGACAGCTGGGGCATGGTAAACCTTATGGGTTGAAAGATCAAATAGGCCTCGGGCAAAGCGCTGCTCGCGCGATTCGTCCCCGATTTCGATCGGGATGGCGATTCCGAGGCGGGTAGATCGATGGATCCTGATTGTGAAGTCAGGACTAGATAAATGGCAAGATTCCTCTTGAGGAAACAGAACCCGGCTTACAGACTTGCACTTTTTTATCTTATATTGAACGCATGTCCAAGATTCTGATTATCGATGACGAGAAAGTCATCAGGGATACTCTTCGTGAGATTTTAGAGTATGAAAAATTTATTATTTCAGAAGCCAAAGATGGCGAGGAAGGCCTTGCAAAAATCAAAGAAGAAGATTTTGACTTGGTACTCTGCGATATCAAAATGCCAAAAATGGATGGCATAGAAGTTCTTGAGCAGGCAAAAGCTTTGGATAAACCTCCGCAGTTTATCATGATTTCAGCCCATGGCAGTATTGAAACTGCCGTTGAGGCAACAAAAAAAGGTGCTTTCGATTTTATCCCGAAACCTCCTGATCTGAATCGGTTGTTGTTGACAGTTCGAAATGCTTTGAATAAAAAAGAACTAGTACAAGAGACAAAGGTTCTAAAGAAAAAACTTTCTAAGAAGTTTGACATGGTGGGTGAATCAAAACCCATTCAACATGTCAAGGAAACTATTGAGAAAGTTGCACCCACTGATGCTAGAGTATTGATTACTGGTCCAAACGGAACGGGAAAAGAACTCGTAGCTCATTGGATTCATCAGAAAAGCCATCGTGTGGCAGAACCATTTGTGGCAGTAAATTGCGCCGCAATCCCTTCTGAATTAATTGAAAGTGAACTTTTTGGACATGAGAAGGGTGCATTTACCTCAGCTCATAAGCAGCGACAAGGTAAATTTGAGCAAGCTCAAGGTGGAACACTATTCCTAGATGAGATCGGTGACATGTCTCTTTCTGCACAATCCAAAGTTTTGCGAGCTCTTCAGGAGAATCTGATCAATAGAGTCGGAAGTGATAAGGATATCAAAGTAGATGTCCGTGTACTCGCCGCTACTAATAAAGATCTCAAGAAAGAAATTGAAGAAAACCGATTTCGCGAAGATTTATATCACAGACTGAGCGTGATTTTAATTCAGGTCCCTGCATTAAAGGACCGAAAAGAAGATATTCCTTTATTGGTAAATAAGTTTTTAGATGATATCGCTCAGGAAAATGGCGATGCTAAAAAAGAGATAAGCAAAGCAGCTCTGGCCAAACTCCAAGAATTCCCTTGGACAGGAAATATTCGTGAGCTAAGAAATGTGGTAGAGCGGCTCGTAATCTTAGGTGAGCAGGTAATTGGGATAGAAGACATAAAAAAATATGCTGACTATTAAGTCAGCATATTTTTTAGCTATTGGCTTTTT
>CAWUWQ010000361.1:0-3334 GCA_963926065.1 uncultured Algoriphagus sp. | reverse complement strand
AAACTGGATTTGCAGCAATAATGACTTGTGATCATGCAGATGTAAATTGTCCATTTATTCCTGGTGCTGACATGCGAATCCCACTTCACTATGAGGATCCAAAACTTTTTGATGGAACTGCGGAAGAAGCTGAGAAATATTTCGAACGATCACATCAGATTGGAGCTGAATTATTTTTCTGTTTCAAAGAAGTCAAAGATCAGCTAGGAATAGTATAAGGTTTTATAATTGGTTTCATCGATGGTATAAATTTATTTCGTAGATATACGAATAAATCGTAGGATTATTAAAAAGCTATTTTTACATTGGTGTTATGGAAGAACTATCATACCACGAAGAGCGAATCATGCAGATCATCTGGAGCTTAGAAAAAGCGCTAGTAAGAGACGTTTTAGAAGCGCTACCAGACCCGCAACCTCCCTACACGACTTTGGCTTCCTCGGTCAAATTGTTGGAAAAAAAGGGATATCTAATGCACAAATCTTACGGATCCGTTCACATGTACTTTCCGCTAATTTCTCAAGCTGATTACAGCAAGCGAAGCGCGAATAGGCTGATGAATAATTACTTCAAAGGTTCTGTCGGGAATTTTCTTTCGTTCATGGTGAAAGAAAATAAGATCTCAGACCAAGAGATCGCTGAATTACAAAAGTTGATCGATAACATGGACAAACCAGATGAAAAATGAACCAACTCCTCATTTACCTACTCGAAGCTAGTATTTGCCTGGCAATATGCTTGCTGTTTTACAGATTGCTCCTGAGTGAACTGACTTTCTTTAATTTGAATCGAGCGGTACTGCTTGGAATGCTGTTGATTTCGGCAGTTTTTCCATTGCTATCCTATCCTTTGGTCCAAGTGTCTCAAGCGACTTTAGATTTCACATTGCCGGAATTCATCGTTGGCCAAGGCATGGCTGATCAAGTTCAGTCTATTTCTTGGATAGAAATTGGTCTTTATATCTACGGTGGAGGAGTAATAGCGATGACTGTTCACCTGATGTTTGGCTTTTTGATGTCGCAGCGGCTGATTGGCAAATCAAAGCTTTTTAAGCACCAAAATCTTTGGATCGCAGTCCATCCCGATTTTATTCCTGCATCCTTTTTCGAATACATCTTATTACCGGAATTTGATCCAAATCAGCCAGAGACCAAACAGATTATACTTCATGAGTCGATGCATGTCCGGTTGTATCACAGTTGGGATTTGCTTTTAATTCAATTGGCCAAAATTATTTTCTGGTTTAATCCATTGGTTTATCAGTTTGAAAAGTCTCTACGTGAGGTACATGAATATCAGGCTGATCAAGGGGTCACGAATACCTATTCAAAAAAGGAATACTCAGGGCTCTTATTACAGTTGATCACAAAAGGTCATGGCTGGCATTTTATGAACAATTTCAATCAATTTCAAACCAAAAAACGAATTATCATGATGAGCAAACCAAAATCTGAAAATCGAGAGAAAAGCAAATTTATTTTTGCTTTGCCTTTAGTAGCGCTATTATTCTTTGTGTTCTCCTGTGAAATCACCCCAGAACCTGAAATCGAAGGTCCAACTCAAATGGGTGAAAAAGCCCAGCAGCTTGGACCAACAAATCTAACCGCTAGGATAAATGAAGGTGCGGATGAAATCTTCGATATAGTAGAAAATCAGCCAAATCCTCCTGGTGGAATGGCTGGCTGGAATAAATACCTAGCTCAATCTATTCAATATCCTGCCGAGGCAAGAAGATTGGGCATCGAAGGAACGGTGATTCTTGTATTTGTAGTCGATACCGATGGGTCTATATCTGATGTGGAGATTCTACGTGGTGTTGGCGGAGGAGCAGATGAAGAATCAATCCGAGTGGTACAGAATTCACCAAATTGGGAAGCTGGAACACAGGGTGGAAGAGCAGTGAAAACTAGGATGAGGTTGCCGATTCGATTCAAATTGGCTGGAGAAGATGAGCCACTATCGATGAAAAAAGAGAATACTTACGGGAAAGAAAAATCTGATTTAGCCGAATTGATGGTCGTTGGTTATTCTTCAGTAAATTAATATGAATTCCAATTATAAATTAGTTTGATTAAGGTCTAGTTTTATTTCAAAAAGGCATTCGGTACTACTGATTGCCTTTTTGAATAGGCAATCCAAATTAGTATGAAAATGAAAAATAGCTTTACCCGAATTTTCACAATTGCAGCCTTTTTGATCTTTGGTATACTAGCTTTTCCTCCAAATGCAAAAGCTCAAACTTCAGCTTTGGAACCAGGCGTAATGACTGAGGTAGATGAACGACCATTACCTCCTGGAGGAATGGATGGGATGTATGACTATTTTAGCAAAAACATGAAATATCCTGAACTAGCGAAAGAGAAAGGAATAGAGGGGACTGTAGTCGCTACTTTTTTGGTGCAAACAGACGGGTCTATTTCGGATGTGGAGATTCTACGAGGAATAGGAGGCTATTGTGATGAAGAAGCTATTCGACTGATAAAGTATATGGAAAAGTGGCAACCCGGAAAACTGAAAGGGGAAGAAGTGGTCACTCGAATGCGGATACCTGTTCGATTTAAATTGGATCAGTTTCCAACTCCTCAATAATCGGCATAAAAAACTCATTGATAGGCTTCTATGTGCTTTCATAAGGATTAAAAATGAAGTGATTTTAAAAACTAAAACTTAACAAAACCATGAGGATATTATTAAAAATAGGAATAGCTTTTATAATGCTTTTTGCATTTTCTAGTTCCTTTGGAAGCAGCGATGCTTTGGCTCAAACTCAAGAAGAAGTATTTGAAAATGTAGATGAAATGCCTGTTCCACCAGGAGGAATGGAAGGCTTCACTAAATACTTGATCGAAAACTTGAAATATCCCAAAGCGGCCAAAGACAATAAGGTGGAAGGTATGGTGATGGTGACTTTTGTAGTGAAGTCTGATGGATCAGTAAGTACACCTGAAATCCTTAGAGGAATTGGAGAGGGCTGCGATGAAGAGGCGCTTCGTGTGGTTGCTAATTCTGGGATTTGGATCCCTGGAAAAAAGGACGGGAAAATAGTAGCAACTCGCATGATATTGCCAATTCAATTTAAAATGTAAGCTAAACCAACTGTTAAAATAGCCACAGCAATAACTGTGGCTATTTTTTTGATTGAATCAGATTTTGTTCTTTCGATTTTTGATTCTTAATCTTCATCTATTTTTTCATTCACTAGTGTTAAAAGTTTAAGTAATGGCTCAGAGAATAGAATCAAGGAGAGTTGGTTCAGTAATAGCCTAAATTCAAGGCGTAGCATTCGATCTTCTTTTCCATAATCCCAAATGGGATAAATAATCCGCTCAAAAAG
>CAWUWQ010000360.1:0-5218 GCA_963926065.1 uncultured Algoriphagus sp. | reverse complement strand
ATTTCATCTGAACGAACTGATCCGGCTCCGATTTTTAAATGCTGACTGGCCTGAGCCGATTAAATCCAAGCTCTTGCATTGGAACCTACAAGACTGGACTTACTGGGCAGGTTTGGTTAGCAAAAAATTGTCAGATCAATTTTTGACTAAACCAGTGATGGACCCACTACAAATTCAAAAGATTCAAGACCAATTCGATTTGGATCTAAAAACTTGGGATTTACTTAGTAAAGTGCCAGGAGAAACGATAATGAGTGATTTTTACCAACTAAAAAACGGCGGCGAATTAGCTATCAATAGTCAAAATGAACTTCGCTATTCACTATATTCTAAGGTCTTTCAAGGAGTCACTGCAAATAAAAAGTCAAGTAAATGCCCACTGCAAAACCAACTACTGCTTTTTGCTCAGATCTTTCAAAAAATCCAAAATGGACTTCCGTCAGATGATTTTTTCATTGATTTGAAGAATAACAAACTAATTAAAATTGAAAAATAAACTAATTAATATTGGGCTAATTTCTAAAGGGTAATATGTTAGCTTTTCCGAAATTAATTATATTATCAAATAACCAAAACTATTTATTTTTTAAGATAACATTACTAATCAAATTAATTCTTGGATCATTCAAATGTTATCAAATAATTAAATGATAATAATTTTTTTTGCTTATTTATTTTAATAAAAATAAATTAATTAATTTTTATCACAAGTATGGACTGGCTCCATCGTATTAGATAAAAAATAATCTAACACTAAATACCCTCCTATTTATCTAATTTGATTGAAATTATTTCAAAAGCTAAGAAATCCTATTTTAGACGAATTTTTTCAGATTAAATCACTGTTTATCAAATATTTATGTTTTTTAATAAATTTCACAAAATAAAAAAATTTGTCTAGAAATTTCATTGGGGAAGGTTGCGTAATCATTATTAATATGTTAATTTTTTACAATTTTATAAAGATAATATAGTGTTAATATTTTTTTAACAGCATTTGTATTTAGCAGTGTTAATTTTGGTTTGTGAACAAAGTATGAGTTTCGATTTTCATTTGTTCAATTGTATAATTTTTATTAAATATTTAACACTGGAATTTTATGAATACAAAATTACCACTACCAAAAATCATTTATGCTTCTGCATTTATGATTCTATGGTCCGGTCTAAGTACCAATGGAGAGCGTTTATACGCAGGAGGACTTGAACTAAAGAAAGAACTAGAAATAGGATATCCGATTACTAATTTAATCCCTATCCTGGAATCAATCTCCGGAACAGTGACTGATGAATCAGGCCTGCCATTACCAGGTGCCACCGTATTGGTGAAAGGAACTACAATTGGAACAGTCACAGACTTAGATGGAAAATTCTCCATTGATGTAACGGATACTGCCATTATTCAAATCTCCTATGTAGGATATATTTCAAGAGAATTAGCTGTAAATGGGCAATCAATTTTTGAAATTCAATTAAAGCCGGATTCAACCCAATTGGAGGAACTTGTGGTGGTTGGCTATGGTACCCAGAAGCGGTCTGATGTGACTGGCTCGATTGGTTCGGTCAAAAGTGAAGACTTTAACCGAGGAGTAATTACTAACCCAGTAGATCTTTTGCAGGGGAAAGTAGCTGGTGTAAATATCACTTCAGCCAGTGGTGAACCTGGGGCAAATCAAAATGTGATTATTCGTGGAATTGGTAGTTTACGATCCGGTACACAGCCACTTTACGTACTAGATGGCTTTTTACTTGACAATTCCGATACTGGAGTCGCTTCTAATCCGCTGAACTTCCTGAATCCAAATGATATTGCAAGTATAGATGTATTAAAAGATGCCAGTGCTACTGCACTATATGGCTCTAGAGCATCAAATGGTGTAATTGTAATTACCACCAAAAAAGGGAAAGCAGGAACCTCTCAAGTAAACCTTTCAGCTTCTACTGCCTGGTCTTCTATGGCTAATAAGATTGATGTATTCAGTCCTAATGAATTTAGACGACAAGTAGTAGCTGTTGGTGGTGCGTTGGAGGATTTCGGCGGAAATACAAATTGGCAAGATGAATTGACTCAAGTAGGTTTCTCTCAGGATTACAATCTATCCATGAGCGGGGCCAATACCGAAAGATTTTCCTATTTCGCATCCTTAGGTTATCAGAGCCAAGAAGGTATTTTAAAAAATAGTGAATTGAAACGCTACTCTGGCAAATTGAATATGAATCAGAAAGCTTTCGAAGGCAGGCTGACCATTGATTATAACTTGACGGCTTCTTTTACTGAAAATTTAAGACCAAGTATCTCCTCGACTATTAGTGATATGCTTTACTTGAATCCTACGATTCCTGCTTTTACAGATGGTCAACCTACACTCCTAAATACTAATGCGCTAAATCCAATCAAGCGATATGAGGTCTATAGTGACGATGCTGCAAACAATCGGATCTTGGGAACAATTTCTCCATCTTTTGAAATCACGGACGGGCTTACTTATAAGCTGAACCTTGGTGTCGACTACTCTAATACGAATAGATACATCCAAAATAGACCTTTCATCGGGGTTATCAATGAATCAAATATTTCAGATGGTACCTTGGATGAATTGATTACTGCTAATACTAATAGTTTGGTGGAAAACACTTTGACTTATAACTGGAACAATTATAAGCACAATTTCACGGTATTGGCCGGACATTCTTATCAGACCTTTATGGATGAGTTTAGAGGTACCTCAGCAAGAGGATTTGCCAATAACAATATCGATCCAAGATATCAGGACCAGAACAGCACCAGTCTATTACCGACAACTATCAGTGCATCGGCAATCAAGAATGAATTGCAGTCCTACTTTGGTCGGGTAAATTACACCTATGCTGACCGCTACCTATTTACTGCCACTTTCCGAGCAGACGGTTCTTCCAAGTTTGGTCAAAACAACCGCTACGGCTACTTCCCTTCATTTGCTTTAGGCTGGAATGTAACCAAAGAAGACTTCATGGCTAATTCAGTTTTTAACAATCTAAAAGTTCGTGCGAGCTGGGGACGAACTGGAAACCAGGAAATTCCATCCAAGATTACGAAGGCAAGTTACTCTGAAGATCGATTGGCTAGCGGAGCAGGTAGTCTTAACACCTACCCTATTGATTCGCAAGGTAATACGCTGGACAGTTATCCATATGGAATTGTTTTTACTCGGGTGGCAAATCCAAATTTGCAATGGGAGGTATCTACTCAAATTGATTTTGGTATTGATTTCGCGTTTTTAGATTATCGATTGACTGGAACTTTGGACTATTTCAACAAAGTGTCATCCAATATCCTACTTGAAGTAGTTCCTGCCGATCCTATTCAGCCTACATCTACTTTCTGGGATAATATTGATAATATGAAAATCCACAACAGTGGTGTCGAATTGGCTTTGAATTATGCCAGCAAGCCAACGCAAAACTTCTCATATGAGATTGGTGGAAACATAACTTTTATCCAAAATGAAGTAAGAGATTCACCTTACTCGGTATTGACTACTGGAGCAGCTCAGGGTGCTGGTCAAACGGGTGCTACGATTAATGGCTATATCAACAATCAACCCATTGGAGCATTTTATATGCTTCAATTTGACGGTATTGGCGAAGACGGATCAAACAGATTCAAAGACATCAACGGAGACGGTGAGATATTGGATAATGACCGAAGTGTGGTCGGAAGTGCGATTCCTAAGATCATCTACGGTTTCAATACAAATTTGAAGTATAAGAATTTCAACTTAGGATTGAATTTCAACGGCGCTTCTGGAAATGATATCTACAATCATACGAACATGTCTCTTTTCACAAAAGCCCAGCTTTCCAGATCAAATAACACGACAGATTTTGCGGTTCAATATCCTAATGAGTCCTTCAACAATTCCAATACGGTTTCAACCCGTTTCCTGGAAAGCGGTTCATTCTTTAGGTTGAACAATGCCACTTTAGGCTACAATTTGAATCCAAGTAGAATCGGAATGGGCGATGCTTTTCAAAATATCAAACTCTCCCTTACTGGTCAAAACTTATTTGTGATCACGAATTATTCCGGATTTGATCCGGAAGTCAATACCGGATCAACTTCAGGTGGAATCCAAACTTTTGGTATAGATCGTTTCACCTATCCAAGAGCAAGGACCTTCATGATCAACCTGAATTTAACCTTCTAAAAAAATTGTCGATAAGTATTCAATCTTCCAAAAATCTTAATCAAATGAAAACTATCAGATTTAGTAAAATATTACCAGCAGCAGCTTTTTTACTCGCTTTTCTAAGTTGTACTACATTGGACGAAGAAATTCTCGATGAGTCACTAACGGGTACTGGGCAAGCGGAAATTGTAAGTGGATCCATCGCTCCGGTGTATGGCATGTTGCGTCAAGTATGGCTTCATACTGTGAATTTTGGACTTCAGGAAGTCGCTTCTGATGAAGGAATTCTTCCATATCGTGGAGGAACAGATTGGTTTGATGGCGGGAAGTTTATTGCCGTACACCAACATCTGATGACTCCTGGAAATAGCCTAGTGGGCGATTCTTGGACCTTCATTACGCTGACTTTGTCCCGTGCAGTTTTGGCAGAGGAAAATATGCGCCTTGAAGTGGCAAATGGAAATTCAAGTGCCAAAAGCCCACTTTACGAGATGAAAGCAATGAAGGCTTATTTAAACATGTTGGCTTTAGATAATTGGGGGTTAGTTTTCAAAAAAGATTCTCCTGACCAACTATCAGAAATTCTCAGAGGGCAGGAAGCTTTTGATTACGTAGAATCCGAACTGCTATTAGCAGCTAGTGGGATTGGTAGCAATAATGATCCTGGCAGAATGAACAAATATGCAGTAGATGGATTATTGGCTCGTCTGTATTTGAACGCAGCAGTATATCGCGATCCTTATGGCAATCCGAATTTCAGAGCCGAGGATATGGACAAAGTGATCCAATACACCACTAATATCATCAATGGACCTTATTCTTTGTCTCCTGAATATTTTGATTTGTTCAATGACAACAATAAGACAAATCCTGAAATCATATTTTCACTCGATCAGAGAGGGGTGCTTCAGACAGAGCATAGTAGATGGCAATATTGGTCAATTTCAGGTGATCAGGTTCCAAGACCTGAGTTTCCAAGTACGCGTGGGACTGATGCGGTAGCAGCTACACCTGATTTCATCCAGACTTGGTATGACGCTTATGGTAAT
>CAWUWQ010000359.1:0-4389 GCA_963926065.1 uncultured Algoriphagus sp. | reverse complement strand
AGACTTCACTCTTAAATGAATGGAACCAGTTGCATCACTGCAAGAATGTCTTTGTCACTGATGGAGCTTGCATGACCAGTACTTCTACTCAGAATCCTACCTTGACCTTTATGGCGATCACAGCTCGTGCTGCGAATTATGCGATTGAGGAGTTGAAGAAGTTAAATTTATAGTCAACAGTCGACTGTCCACAGACCACAGCTGGTCATTGAGAACTTCATTCATTTGTGTGAGATCAAAGCAAGAACGTATAAAAATTAAAATTAACTGGTTGTGGACTGTCGTCTGTAGACTGTTGATAAAAAAATAACATTATGAAAAACCTAATTACCCTCTTGATTCTCGCCTTTGCCTGGATCATTACTCCACAAGAAACTTTCGCTCAGAAAAAGGGAGATCCGCTTATGCAAGCTCCGTTGGGCATTGCAGCCTACACCTTTCGGGATCAATGGAAAAATGGTATTCCAGAAACGCTCGATATCATCCAAGAGCTAGGCTTTACCGAATATGAAGGTGGCGTGCCAAAAGGATCCACTCCAGCTGAGTTTAAGCAAATGCTAAATGATCGAGGGATTACTATCCCAGCCACTGGAACTGGTTTTGAAGACTTAGAAAAAGACCCTCAAGCGGTAGCAGATCGGGTCAAAGAACTTGGAGCAAGTTATGTGATGTGTGCATGGATTCCTCATAAGCGCGGTGAGTTTTCAAAAGCCGATGCAGATCGGGCAATTAAGGTTTTCAATGAAGGTGGCAAAGTCCTGAAGGAAAATGGAATTACCCTCAAGTACCATGTTCATGGCTATGAATTTCAACCTTATGGAAAAGGGACTTTATTCGACTACTTGGTGGAAAATACCAATTCTGAAGATGTGAAACTTCAAATGGATGTGATGTGGACATATTTTGGAGGTGGAGACCCAGTTGCATTGTTGAAAAAGTATGGAAACCGTTGGGTATCGCTCCATCTGAAAGATTTCCGAAAAGGAGCGCCGCAAGACATGACCGGATTGACTGGGCCTGAGAATGACGTGCCTTTAGGAACCGGGCAATTGGATTTTCCTGGGATTTTACGAGAGTCCAATAAGATTGGAATCAAGCACATGTTTATCGAAGATGAAAGTGATAAGGAATTAGAAAATCTTCCAAAAAGTATCGCTTACCTAAAGAGTTTGAAGTATTAAAGTGGTGCAGAGGGCGCAGGTAATTCAATTCGAATTACCTGCTTTTCCCCTGACTTATAAGAAGAAACTTAACCTAACACCACTTAAGATAAGTTACAATAAGCTTAACGGGGGTAGTTTTTTCGAGGATGATTTTTTTCATGAGTTTTTTTTATGGACACCATAACTAGTAGTCCTTTCGCTTGAAAAGTCCTTTTTTAGGGAAAGTTTTTTTCAAAATCTATTATTTCGATAAACTATTGAAATCCGATTTGGCCGAATGCAAATTTGGTAACCAATAGCCAAAGCATCGTGAGTGCTTTTACTAACTAGAAAAATTGAGTGTAATCTACCTCATCAACAAACCAATTTGTATCCAAATCCACGAATATTCAGTAACTGGATTTGAGGATCACTCTGAAGTTTTTTGCGAAGCTTAGTGATAAAAACGTCCATACTACGAGCGTTGAAAAAGTCATCTGAACCCCAAATCTGAGTCAGAATCAAACTTCGGTCTGTGACTTCATTCGCATGCTCCACCAAAACCTGAAGCAGAGATGCCTCCCGTGCGGTCAGTGGGTTTTCTTCTTCCCCGCTATTCCTGGCAGAATGCGCAATATATTGAGCCAGTCAATGAGACTTTGACTGGAAGGATCGAAGGGGATAAGCGATTTGAAAAGTTTAAGGTAAGTGCAGGTGGCAATTGGAATAATTTTTCTACCAACATGCTGCTCGATGATCGACTGAATGAAAATAGTCAATTTTCCCATACCTATGACTTCCGAATTACGACGACTTTTTTCAAAAAGCTGGAAGTGGATTTGAAGTATGAGTGGAATCAGAATTTTTACCAATCTGCTAACATCAAAAACACCTTCAATACCCACAGCCCAAGTATTGAAATCGATTTGGATATCTGGAAAGGCTTGAAGTTGAATGCGGATTACACCTACAATGCCTACTTCAATCAGCAGGCAGGCACAAAAAGTGAGTTTGAATTTTTAAATGCTTTTCTAAGCTACCAAGGCAAATCCAGTCCATGGGAATTCCGATTGACCGTATGGAATATTCTGGATACGCGATCGATTCGAAGAGATAGCTTTTCTGAAAACCTGATCAGCATCTATGCCTATCTGGTGCAGCCGAGGTATAGCTTGTTTACTGTAAAGTGGGATATTTGGGGTGGAATTGCAAATTCCATCCAGACCTTAGCAATTATTTGACTACGCCGAGACGGGGGTATCCGTCGGGTTTTGGTCACTAAACACCGTAAGATTTAAATTTTCATTGATCTGACAACCGACATAATAAACAAGTAGAAAAATTGAAATAACTAAGGTTTTTATAAACTCCATGTATTTGAAATAGTGTTGCGTTGTTTTCTTTTTTAGTTAAATCGGCAGATTTGGCGGGGTTGATTAGAAACACTACCGCTCGAATACCCACCGATACCGCTGATGCCTATATTCATTGTTAGCAAAGTAGTTTGTTTATACATTTATACAATTCCAAGTAAATACTTATACCCAAAAGTATGTATGTGCTTCAAATCCTTTGATTAATTTGGTTTCATAAAAAGGGAAGTCTAAATGCCCGATTTAAGAAAATGAGAAGCAAAGGATACAATTAGATCTTCCTGAATTCCTTCATGTAAAATGAATACTCATTTTCAAACATTAATGAGGAAAATATGGTGTTTGGGTTAATAACTGGTACTCAACTTCGGTTGAAATGAAACGATCATAGTGAATTACCCTAAAAAAAAAATGAGAAAAACACCACTTTTATTGATTCTGACCTTCTTTTCCTTGACTATCCCGTCATTTAGTCAAACATTAGTTGATAATAACAACCGCCCCAATAAACTCAGAGTGTTTATTGACGGTTGTGATCGGAGAGATGGAGGCTGTGATATGGATTTTATCAGAACTGAAATTACGGCGGTTGACTTCTACCTGGATAATCAAACGGCTGATGTCTTTCTGCTGATTAACAATAACAGATCTGGTGGCGGCGGAAGACAATATCAACTTCTGTTTATAGGTCAACAAAATATCCATGCGGGAAGAAGCGACACCCTCTATGTAAATACCAAACAGACGGATACCGACTTTGAAGTACGGGAAAGACTTACTAGGTTTATCAAATTAGGTTTAGCTCCGTATGTTGCGAAAACCAAAGCTGGGGAGGAGATAGAAATCAATATGAAGACTGACGCTGGCAATTTGGGAGATAAAGTGGAGGAAAGCGTTGATCCTTGGGATTATTGGGTTTTTAATGTGGGTAGTAATGCGAACATTGAATTAGAGGAATTGAGCAGGCAAATCAATTATGGCGGAGATATTAATATTAACCGTATCACGGATAAATGGAAAATATCCCTATCCGGGAGAATAGATGAAAGGCTTAGAAGAACGATTCAAAAAGTGCCAAGAGTTGATGATAATGGCAATCCGGTTCTTGATGAAAACGGTAACCAGTTCATCGATGAAGTTGAGAATAGTTTTGATGTATCAGAGTTTGGGTTTAGTCACCAGTTGGTGAAGTCTATTTCACCCCAATGGTCTTATGGATATGATATTTCAGGTCGTCAGAACACCCGCTTTAATTATCAGTTTCAAACCAGTTTTAGACCAGCTGTAGAGTACAATTTTTTTCCAGAATCAGTGCAGAATTCTAGATTTCTGAGAGTGAACTATGGGATTGAAGTCAGAAATAATAGTTACGTCGAAGAAACGATTTACGGTGTCCTTAAAGAAACCAGGGTCCTCCAAAGTTTGAGAGCCAGTCTGGGACTAAACCAAGTTTGGGGTAATCTGGAAGTGGGATATCGTCTGAGAAATTATCTAGATGATTTTAGTTCTTGGTCCACAGGTTTGAATATTAGTGCAGAAGTCCGTGTCACTGGGAATTTTTCCTTCTTTATGAGGGTAGAAGGTAACTACGTTAAGGACCAGATTTACCTGGCAGCAGGAGATTTCACCGAACAAGATATTTTGAGTGGGAGGATAACCCTACCTTCAGCATATACCGTCGATTCCAGATTTGGGTTTAATTACCGGTTTGGTTCTAATCTCAATAACTTTGTGAATCGACGATTTTTTGGAAGGGCCAATTTTGTTGGGAATGATTAATGAATCATTCTAGGGATTAAATGATAAAAAGAAATTGTGGGTAGAAAAAGGGT
Source organism: uncultured Algoriphagus sp. (assembly GCA_963926065.1). Lineage (GTDB taxonomy): Bacteria > Bacteroidota > Bacteroidia > Cytophagales > Cyclobacteriaceae > Algoriphagus. Next base: position 42 of record CAWUWQ010000359.1, on the reverse strand, counting down.
ATTTCGAATTGGGTATACGTTTGTGAAGTAGTGCTTTTACCA
>CAWUWQ010000358.1:0-4357 GCA_963926065.1 uncultured Algoriphagus sp. | reverse complement strand
AGTTGACTTTTCTTTGCAGTACCATATCCAACGACGATCACTTCATCCAAATCAGATAGATCAGGCTGAAGGCTAATGTTGATTTCAGATTGGTTTCCAACTTCTCGCTCTATCGGATTATACCCAATAAAGGAAAAGACCAGAACCCCATTTGACGGGGAGCTAATTGAATACTGACCATCAATGTCAGTAGTGGTTCCAGTGGTAGTCCCTTTTATAATAATAGTAGCTCCTGGAAGGGGAGCTCCTGTTTCATCAGATACGGTACCTCGTATCTGAACATTCTGAGCAAAGGCGCTAACTGCACCAAGCATCAGAAAGACCACCACCAAAAGGTGTGTGTAAATTTTTAGACGCATAAATAGATTAGGTTAATTGAAATTGTTAATTCATCACCAAAGAGCTTTCAGTATTACTGTTTAACTAGTAAGTAATATTTTGGCTATTTGGTAGAATCAAGTTACGTTTTCACAAAATAAATCTCAATATTTTCCGATTATGACTTACGGAATCGATTGCGAGATTTATAAAAAGCCATTTATCCTAAATGGGGGCAGATACCATAATGATTAAAAAATATTAGTTCGGAATGGGGCCTATTATAAAGTCAAAAAAAATGCAAATAAATCGATTTAAACCTAGCTTATGCATTAGGGTTCATAGCGAGGTATTACCGAGATGAAATCAGTCACAATCCAGATCGAGTCGTTGCACTGCTACAGTAATATTGAAAGGTGGAGTGAAACGACTGATTTTGAATTGGTCTGAGATGGTAGTAGATTTTCTAATACATTCTCTAGGTTATAGTTCAAAAAAATACCGCTTTAACAGGATTGTCAAAGCGGTATACTGATTTAAGTTTTACACTTTTGGGGGTTCCCAGCCTTTCTCATATTCTCTAGTCCAAAGTGCCATGGCTTTCTTTGAATTGGTGATGTGTCCATTTTTTGGATCGCAAACAAGGGTCTCTCCAGTTCGGTATGAAATGTTGGCCAAATGACAAAGTAGGGTAGAGACAGCTCCTTCTTCGATATTCGAATTTTGCTTCTCTATGCCACGAACTGCATTGAAGAAATTGACCACATGAGTGGTGCTCATATCTCCTCCACCCCCGAGCTGAGTTCCTCCTTCGGTACCTCCGCCCATATTTTCTTTGATCAATTTCCCACCACGATCATACTGCTTATATCCATCGCGATTTACGAAGACCGTCCCATCGGTTCCATAAATAATGGTCCCACGATCTGCACCATAGGTATTGTAGGAATTTCTGCTTTTCCCGTCCCATTCGATCACGGAACCATTTTCGAATTTGAATTGCGCTTCCATAGTATCATACATGACCCAACCATCTTCTGGGAAATGTCTCTTAGCAGCTTCGACTTCCACCATGTTTGGATAATCCACTTGTAGCGCCCATCTGGCTACATCCAATTCGTGGGTAGCATTATTACCTGTTTCAGCTGTTCCATATTCCCAACCATACCAATGCCAGTTGTAATCCCAAGTGTCATGAGTATACGCTTTTCGTGGTGCTGGACCTTGGAATAATTCCCAATCCAGACCTTCAGGAGCTGGAGCTGCTTTTGGATTTGGTACTTCACCTCGTCCATTGCTGTAGAAAGCAGTCGCCTTGTAAGCTTTTCCAATCGCTCCAGCATGAATTGCAGCAATAATTTCTCTGCTTTCTGGTGCAGAACGCTGTTGATTACCCATTTGGACTACTTTATTGTATTTCTTTTGCAAAGCAATCAATAATTCGCCTTCTCGGGGATTGTGGGAGCAAGGCTTCTCGACATACACATGTTTACCCCGATCTAGCGCAAGCCATGTTCCAGGTGCATGCCAGTGATCTGGTGTAGCAATGATCATGATATCTACCTCCTTGTCATCCATCACTTTCATGACATTCTGCTCAAGTTTTGGACTATAATCTATGTGCTTGGCAAAATTCTTTGCTGCTTTTGGCATCTGAGATTCCATGGCATCGCAGAGGTACATCAGATTGACATTGCTGGATTTCATTCCAATCGGCTCATAATAAGCGCCTAATCTTCTCCCTAATCCTGCAATCGCTACATTGAGTCTTTCATTTGCCCCAATAATATTTCCATAGGATTTCGCTGAAAAGGCCATCGAGCCTAAAGCTGAAAAACCAAGTGTCGCTGCCGTAGACTTTTTTATAAATTGTCTTCTGGGATTATTTTCCATAATTGATTTTGGGTCTTAATTTAATGTCTTGATCTTGATGTTCTTAAAGCTTACTTCATTCCCATGATCTTGAAGTAGGATATGACCTTCTTTGGCTTCGCCAAAATTTTCCCATTTCGCATACTTACTGATTGCTACCAAGTCTTTGAATTCTTGGGATCCTCTTTGGTATTCGATTACTTTGACACCGTTGAGGTAATGCGTCACTTTATTGTCAGGAGTAACTATTACTCTACCTGTGTTCCACTCACCGATTGGCTTGACGAATCTTGGCTGCTTATCCGCTTTGATCAAATCATAAAGGGAAGCCAGAGTTCTGTTTCCTTCGATCCCCATTTTTGCATCTGGATGATTTTCGTCATCCAAAACCTGGTACTCCAATCCTATGGCGGAACCTTTATTTCCCTCGGATAAGGTGACAAAATACTTTAATCCGCTATTTGCTCCTTCAGTTAATTTGAAATCAAATGCCAAATCAAATGCCGAGAACATCTCCTTGGTGACAATATCTCCTGCATTGGTAGATTCACCTCCATTTGACTGGGCTATAGATAATATACCCTCATTGATGCCCCAACCAGAATCAGGAAATGAATCTTTGTAAGCTCCTTTCCAGCCTTCATTTGTTTTGCCATCAAAAAGTAATCTCCAACCCATGTTTTTTTCATATTCTGTAAGATTGTTCAGGGTATTATTGACCACGAAAATATCTGACGTGAATGGAATTGGATCCAGATTGGAAGTTTTGACCTTCACATTTTTGAAAGTTGTCTTTCTTCCTGCATCCTCTGGTTTGTTGATGCTATGCACCTGAAGCCCGATAAACCCAGTCTTGTCCATATCATCCACCACATAGGCTATTTCCTGGCCATTCAACCAAGTTTTGAGTTCGTTGCCAATGGCTTCGATTCGATAATGATTGAATTCACCCATTTTGAAGGCTGTTCTGGCTGAAGGGTTCAAATCCAATGGATATAACCAGCCCCTTCTTGCCTCATCATAGATTCCTGCTGACCATGCTCGCTCGCTTGGATCTGCTTCGACTTGGTATCCAAAAACTAAGCCTTTTCCGTCTTTACCATTCGGGTCAAATTGACCTCGAGCCATTACTCCGGAATTACTGGATAGGTGCTCAACCTTAAGGTCCAATTCAAGGATAAAGTCTCCAAAAATTTCCTCAGTAATCAAAAATGTATTTGGGGAACCAGCCACTGCTGTACCCACTATTTCACCATCGACTACTTCAAATGTGGCAGTTCCGGCTACTGGTTTCCACCCGGTAAGGTCTTTTCCGTTGAATAAATCAGTCCAGCCATCGTCTGTTTTTTGCTCCCCAGCACAGCTAACAAGTGCTATAGATGTGATTAAGACCGCGAGTATGTTTCGGGTGTATTTCATAAGGTTTATAATTTTTTTTAATGGACATATGGAATCTCGCAGGGTTATAATCATCATTGTATGTGATTTTTTAGTGATGCTCGATTTCATAAGGATGAGGTATAATTGTTTAGCATAAAATTCAAGATTTAGGTGCATTGCACCAAAGGGAATTATTTTAAATTACGCAATCGTTTGCGAGTTTATACTTGAATAATTGATGAATCACGAAGCAGCAGGGAAGAGCGGAAAAGAATCCGTTGATCTTTCAGCTGATTATAATTGTTTATGGTTATACGGAATTCTGCCAGTAACCTTATTTCCTTTGCTTTACTAGACAGGTGTCCGATTACCGATGTGCGCCAAACTCAGGTTTCAACCTCATTTTTTAAATGCTAAATGCCCTTACTGGCAAAGTAGAGTACATTCATATAATTTTTTTTAATGGTCTGATAGAATTTGCCAGGAATAATCATTTCTCTGGATGACTTTTTAGTCCTGCTCGATTGCTTACTTTTGCACATGCTTGATTTTAACCTCAAAGGAAAAGTCTTTATCACCTGCAAAGACCGCTCTGTTGCTTACCTGGAAAAAGAAGTTCGTGAGTTAGGATTCGTTCCAGACTCAGTTACTCGTACTGGAGTTGAATTACAAGCTACACTAGAGGAATGCATGGATCTAAACCTCCATTTGCGGACGGCTTCGCAAGTCCTTTATGAGATCAAGTCCTTTTACCTGCAAAATGCCGATGACATCTATCGAAAATTTA
>CAWUWQ010000357.1:0-11487 GCA_963926065.1 uncultured Algoriphagus sp. | reverse complement strand
ACTACATTCATGTTGATCTTGATCGGCCCAGTTAAGATCAAATACATCGCGATGTTCTATGTCATTCTTGCTTTTGCCAATACTGTTGGTGCGAATGCAGGTGGAGAACTTGCACATTTAGGAGGACCCTTAATGGGATTTTTTTACGTTACTCAGCTTCGAAATGGGAGAGATTTAGGGGATCCAATTCAACAAGTAGGGATTTGGTTTGAAAACTTTTTCTCCAAAAAGAAAAAAGTACACGTTTCCTATCGGAAAAAAAGTACAGGTTCGAGCTTCGCTTCGACTTTTTCGAAATCCACAAAAGCTTCCAATGTGGTTTCAAACTCAGGGGATGCGACACAAGAAGAAATTGATCGGATTCTCGATAAAATCGCTGATAAAGGTTACGATGCTTTGAACAAGGAGGAGAAACGAAAGCTTTTCGAGTTTTCGAAAAAGTAATTAATTAATTACTGCTCTTCCTCCAAGGGGGAATGCCAAGCCAACCCGAAATCCAACTTCCTGCCTGTTGGTGCTTTGAAATTTGAATTCAGTGCTCAAGCCCATCCAGTCAACTAATCCGATGTAGGCTCCTACACCTACATTTGCACCCTTGAAACTCCTCCGTACTCCTGCGCCGTCAGGCTGTGTGTTTTCCCAGTTTTGGCTGTATCCAGCCATAAAATATAACTGGGAAGGTCCTTCGGAAATGTAGTAGCGTAAGTCCGCACTGAAATTGCTTTCTGAGCCGATTGCTGGAAAAATCTGAGTATAACTCGGCATGAAAGCAAAGTGGTCCACAAAGAAATATTCGATTCCACCACCGACTCCAACATTTTGCCATCGAAGTCCATAGGTTCCAAAAGCATGGAGTCGAGCATCACCCTGATTTTGGGTCTGTGAATAGCCCGAAAAGGAGGTTAGAACCAGTACAAAAAACATCACCAAAGCCTTTTTCATTTGTTCGCTTTTAAATTTTGAAGAAATTAGAAGGCTTTGGTGAAGAAAGCAAATGCTTATTCTAAAATACGGACTAAACGGGCTAATCTTCCATCCAAAGTGATCCCTTCTATGATGATCAGCTGTTTTTTGGCAAGATCAGAATTAAAGAATTCTACTTTAGCCTGACCGTTGTCGTCTGTACTCAAGATTGGATTCCAGTAGATGGTTGCTCGTGCATCCTTAACCGAATTTTCCACGGTTTTAGTATCGTATTTTGGAATATAAAATTCCTTTGGAACGGAGTAGCCTCCATAATTGGTCACAAGCGTGCCTCCTACACTCCTACCAAACCCTGACCCCGTTTTCGTATAGACGGCAATTACTCCGTTGGCACCTTGTGCGCCGAAAATGGCAGTCTTCGCCGGATCTTTGAATACGTCTACATTGGCGATATCTCTTGGACTGATGTTGAGTAAAGTAGAGGCTTCTACCGGAGCATTGTCCAACAGGTATAATGGCTGAGTACCGGCGCCACCAAGTGATCCAACTCCTCGAATCGTCACACTAACACTTAATCCAGATACAAATACTTGCACGCCAGAAACTCTTCCTTGAATTAGTTGGAAAACGTTAGTAAAACCAACCGAAGAAGGGATTTTTGAGGGATCAAGTGTGACATCACCAGCTCCATAGATTTTTTTGATTTCTTCTTCCTCTCGTTCGATGGTCTTTGCTTCGACGGTCACCCCTTGGAGATCGATAATATCTTGATCAGAGTTAAGTTGTCGCATCATGTTTCGCTCACGATAGGTTGCCACCAGTTCAGCAGGCCAAATGATTTCATTTGGATACTTACCACCCACCTCATTGAATACTGCTTCTGGCCGAATTACTTCTACGTCGATAAAATTCTTAAGCCGACTATCTTCTGCCGTGATTGTGACTTTTGCCGAATCGAGGTATTCCAAATCCCGGAAAATAAATCGACCATTTGGTCCAAATTCGGAACTCACAATTTCTATTCCTTCACCGACTAAAGCCGTTATTTTTCCACCTCCTAGCCCTTTCTTCGTTTGTTCCTGATCAGTGACAGTGCCTTCCATATTGATTCCCCGCTCGATGAAGTGTTCCACTTTTTGGAAATTTCCCGCCAATACGTCCTTCCAGTTAAATCTTCTCCAACCATGAGTCAGCATCACTAAATCCAAATCTTCCAGAGTTTCTGGCTTGCTGTCTAGGAAATACCTGGCCGGCTGGTAAATGCTACCTTTCAGATCCGATGTCAATAAAAGGTTAGAGAAAATAGTCTCAGCTAGATCCATTTCTGCACCGATCTGCTGAGCATCCAAAACTGCAATTGAGAAGCTTCCCGCTACGGCATTTCCAGTCGCAGTCGATTTTAGATTGATGGAGATTTTTTCTCTTGGACTCAGATTGCCGATCTTAGTGAGTTCCAGCTGGATTGGATTTATTGGTTGGACAAAGAGTAAGCGTTCGAGCAAGGCATTGCCTTTACTGTCCATTACAGTAATATGATTGATTCCGGAAATCAAATTTTCTTTTGGGATGCGAACACCCCAAACGCCGTTTGCCAAGGATCCTTGGATCATGTAGTTGATGATACCTCGAGTTTGAGATATTAACAAAAGGCTATTCGGCTCGTAGGTGCCTTGTACAAATGCGGTGACATAGCTTGCCACCGGGTTATTGATGACTTGAATCACAACACCCTCAGAATCTACTTTTGGAAGGCTCAATGATCTTTCCTGTCCGGTAGCAGGGTTTCTGATTTTCGCCTGATAATCCGCACGATCAGGAGTGATTTCAAATTTACCTAAACCACCAAAATTGCTTGAAAATGTAATTTCAGTCCCACTGACTTCGCCTTCTAGACTTACGGGCATGCCATTCGGATAGATTGCGCGAAATGCCATATTGGCTTTCTTTCCCATAATCCATCGACCGCCCTCCGGCAAAAATTGAATATCAGCAAGGCTTAAACTGTAGGGCAAAGACAGTTTTTGGGTCACTTCATAAGTTTCATTTTCGAAATAAGTGAGTTCTAGAATCTGATTGGGATTGGCTTTTTCTGGGATGGAAAAAGTAAAACTGAGCTCTCCCTGTGCGTTCAGGGGGAATTTTTGACTGTACAATTGCTCCTCTCCAGCTTTAGCCTTTATTTCAATTGTTTTTCCGGCTAATGAGTTTCCCTCACTATCCACCACGACCAGATCAGCACGATAAGTCACTTTTCCACCTGTCGATTCGATACCTGAATACGTGATTTTTGGTAGAAATGACCCTCCAGCACCGTCGACTACCTGGATCAATCCGGTGAAGAAATAAGCGTCACCAAAATTTCGCATCCAAGCTGTGTATCCCTTGATTTGATAGATTCCAGGTTTTCCAAAAGAGGGAAGTTCAAAATCACCCTTTCCTCTACCTTTTTCCAAGCGAACGATTTTCTGTTCGAGTAGGAGCCCATCTCCATCAAATAAGTCAACATATAGGGTTGCACTTAATGGGGAAGGAATTTGATTACTTCCTGCTGTGAGGTAAGCGCTAAACCAAACCTCCTCACCCAAGGTGTAGGTATTTTTGTCCAGATGGAGGTAGGCTTTCTCTACCGGATATTCCTTCTGGTAGGTGTCAAGGTAGCTTTGGATTTTTTGGGGTAAAGCTTCCTGTCCATAGAGCTTTACTGAGCTGCAGCTGATCAAAAAAAGGATCAGCAATAAAAGTTGCTTTTTCATAAGATAGTTGGTTGGGTACTAAAAATGTTCCGAATAAAACTAATTACTTATAATTACACAAGTGAAAAAATCTTAAATAGTGTTTAAAGCTGCCACTTCATTTTTGTTTGCTAACTGACCGCAAGCTGCATCGATGTCTTGACCTCTGGATTTACGGACTTTGGCAATAATGCCTTGCGATTCGAGAATTCGAACGTACATATCCACGGCTTCTTGCTTTGCCTGACGAAATTCTCCTTCATCAATCGGGTTGTACTGGATAAGATTCACTTTCGAAGGGATTATTTTGCAAAACTTGGCTAATGCTCTGGCATGCCGTTCGTCGTCATTGATGCCTTCCCAGATCACATATTCATACGTGACTTTGCGCTTAGTCTTTTCGTACCAATATTTCAAAGAGTCGCCGAGTTCCTCTACTGGATTGCTATCATTGATCGGCATCAGTCGGGAGCGTGTTTCGTTAATGGCGGAGTGGAGGGAAACTGCTAGGTTAAACTTCACCCCATCATCGGCCAGTTTTCGAATCATTTTGGTCACGCCGACAGTAGAAAGGGTAATGCGTCGCGGAGCCATCCCGAGTCCTTCGGGCGAAGTGATTTTCTCGATTGCCTCCAAGACATTGGCATAGTTGAGAAGGGGTTCGCCCATTCCCATAAAAACGATATTGGTCAGCGGACGCTGAAAATAAGTTTCTGCTTCCTCTTTGATCGCAACTACCTGGTCATAGATTTCCGCAGAATTGAGGTTACGCATTCTTTTTAGACGTGCTGTGGCACAAAAATTACAATCCAAGCTGCAACCGACTTGAGAAGATACACAGGCCGTGATTCGCTTACTCGTTGGGATCAAAACCGACTCAACAATCATGGAATCGAAAAGCTTCACCGCATTTTTGATCGTACCGTCGCTAGAGTGCTGCATGAGGTCCACCAGAATGTGGTTGATCTCAAAATGAGTTTTGAGCATTTCCCGAGTACTAAGCGAGATATTGCTCATGTCATCGAAGTTCTTCAGCGATTTATTCCAAAGCCATTCATAGACCTGCTTGGCCCGGAATTTCTTTTCTCCTTGTGCCAAAAAAAACTCCTCCAACTCAGGCAGGGAAAACTTACGAATGTCCTTTTTCAGAATTTCTTCCATAATGCAAAGGTATTGATTTGGTGTGTAGAATCGGATGGCAGGTCGAAAAGTTCAAATCGTGAGAGAATATCCCGGTTGTAAACCCGGAATAAGGTCAATCTTTATACCTGACTAGAAGGGATTTGTCGCCTATTCCTTCCATTTAAATGCTTTCTGATCAACAGCCCGCATGGTGCAGAGTATCCCGTCCAAGTGATCGTATTCGTGTTGAATGAGTTCAGAGAATGCACCAGCAACAGTCCAGCTTTGTTTTTGCCAATTTTCATCCCGGTATTCCAGCGTCAGTGATTGATGGCGGGCGACTTTCACCAATAGATTAGGGAAGGACATGCAATCGTCCCAAAGCTCGAATTTTTCATCGCTTAAGTTTTTCATCTCAGGATTCAATATCACATAGGGACGATCCAGATTCAGGTAAAACATCCGCTTCATAATTCCCAACTGAGGAGCTGCAATGCCTCTACCAAAACCATAAACTTTTCGGATATCTTCCATGGCTTCGTGAAGCTGCTCTACCCAATCCGGAACCAACTTAAGTTCGGATTCAAGAACCGGTTCACACATTTCATATAGTCTTGTGTCGCCAAGTTTGAGGATGTCGTGTATGGTTTTCATAAATGAAAGGTAAGAAGAGCCTTGAAAACAATGAAAAATGAATTTTCAATCAGGCGGTGAAAAGATAAGATGTTTTTTAAACCAGCTAGTTGAATAGTCGCGTCGCCATTCATCAAACTCTGGACTAATTTCATGGGCTTAGTTGACTCCTTTCCCGCATAATTATAGTATGTTCGAATTAGTTAGTCGGTTGTCTAGCCGCTCTTGGCCAATAGCTTGTGTTTTTCTTTGATTTCAAAAAATCATGAAAAAGTTAATTTTAGGATTGGGAGTGCTGGGAACCGTCTTCCTTTTATTTTCATCCACTTCAAGCGTCAAAGCTAATGGAACCTATAGAATTGAAACAATCGAATGTTCTAGTGGAGGATCAGTTACTAGATGCAGATTTGACGGGACAGAAACTTGTGATGTTTCTGGACAAAAGCATTGTGATGAAGTTGGCGGAATTGGGTAAAGTAGTGGCGGCCTATTGTGGGCCGCTACCTAATCTTAAGAGCGAAATGTCGAAAATTAAAACACTTTCTTTTATCATATTTCTATTTATCTCTGCCTGTCAAAACTCCTCAGAAATACAACATTCAATTGAAGAGGAAATTATTAATATAGATCTTGATCAGTCCTCAGGTGGTAAATTATCTGAATATTTCAGTGGTATTACGTATACTTTGATTGAAAACCAGGAAGCTAATCCGCTAGTAGAATCGTATCAAACCATTGTAACTAGTAATTCGATTTTCATACAGGACTATTTTAACAGCTACGTTCATAAATTTGATAGAAAAGGAATCCTTCAAAATTTATTTAAATCCACTGGACAGGGCCCACAAGAGTATCAGCAACTTGATCATTTCCAAGTAGTGGGTGATACCTTATTTATTTTAGATCGAAGTTTAAGGAAAATCCTAGGGTACAATTCCGAGCAGCAGGTAGTTTATGAAGAATTTATCCCAGTAAATGCCTCGATCTTTCATAAACAAGGTGATAGGATATTATTTTTTATGAATAATATAAGTGATAAGTCAGAAAGTAACTTTCTTTTGTTTCAGGAAGGGGCCTTAATCCAAGAATCAATTAAAATAAGAGATGGATTTGAAAAATTTCAACATGGTGCTAAAAATGGACTAAATCCAGATTTCAAGTCTGGCTATCTTTTTCCGATTCCTTTTAGCCAACAGGTAGTTTTTTTCAAGAATGATTTAAGTTTCCATAAAAAAGTCACTTTTGATTTTGGTTCTTATTCAGTCAAGGATTTAGATTTTCTCCGCCTTCATAATTCAAGTAGATCAGAATTTTATGATTTTATAAAAGAAAATAATCTTGTTGAAAATATTTCCACATTTACCAAATTGGGAGAATCTTATTTTATGTCAATTTCTCAAACAAATAAGAATCTGCATTTTATTTTTCTCGACAAAGAAATGAATGTTAAAAGTCAAGTCAATAATTTTGAAAATGATATTGATCAAATGAAAATCAGAAATATCCCTTGGACAGTTTTCGAAAACAACTTAATATTCAAAATAAACTCTGTGGATTTCTATAATGATTACATAGCTAAATTTTCTGAACAGAAGGTTTCAATTGAAGAAGGAAGCATTCATGAGTTTTTTCAGCTAAATCAGGAAAAATTAAAAGACGATCAAACGGTGCTGGTTTCACTTAAGCTAAGAGAGGATTTTTAAGGCGCTCTAAAAACTAACCATTTAAAATTTCTCGTCGCCATTCATCAAACATTGGACTAATCCCGTAGGGTTAGTTGACTCCTTTCTAGCATAATAATAGTATGTTGAAATAGTCAGTCGATTGGCTAGCTGCTAATGGCCAATAGCTTGTGTTTTTCTTTGATTTCAAAAAATCATGAAAAAGTTAATTTTAAGTTTTTCTGTTCTAGCTCTAATGGTGGGAACGTTGTCCATATCAAGCGCTAATGCTGCTTGCTTTGAAGCTTACTATCCTACGGCTACATGTGAGACGGCAGGGTGGGAAAATTGCGTTAACCAAACTTGTCCACCACCACCAGAATGTGACGCGACTGATTCTTGTGAGCCAGAGGTTGGCGGTTAATTTTAAAAAAGGGTAAAAAATCTTACCCCTTTTCATTTTATATCCAACATACTAATTATGAGAACGTCTCACCTCTTTTTATTGCTCTTCATCTTATCTGCTGCTTGTAGCTTTTCAGATAAAAAAGATAATTCCTTTGCCCTAATTCCCAGTAAATCAATTCTTTCATTCCCTGTTGACTCTACTACCTCAACTGTCAGCACTGGACTTGTGAGCTTTGAAAATTACCTCATTAATGTAAATTGGAAGACAAACTCGCTTCAGTTTTATGGGCTAAACTCTCAGAAGCTTGAGAAAGAACTATTTTTCCAATATGAAGGTCCCCAGGGAGTAGGTCCATTATTTGGTATTCAAGTCATAAGCCTAGACAGTATTTTTCTATATCCTCAAATTTCCAATTTAATTACATTAACAGATTTTAATGGAAAAATTAAAGATCGAATTGAGTATAAAAATCCAGATATCTATACAAATGCATTTGTTCATAACGTCTACTTTCTAAGCCCGCCATTACTAAAGAAAAATAATTTGTTGGTCAAAACTCATATACAAGGAAACTACAGGGATATGACCGAAGAAAAATTGAAAATGTCCAAAATGGCATACAGTATAGATTTATCTAATGGAAGCGTGGTGCCTAGTAAGTTGAGTTACCCTGAAGGATACCTAAGTAAAGGTTTAAAAAATTTCGAGCCTAGTTTGGTGTTCCAGCCAAATTTCACCGTCTATTCACTTTTTGGAGATCACCGGGTTTTCAAGCAAAAACAGGACGGGACCTTAGAAACCTTTGATGGTCAAAGCCAATATTTAGATGAATCTCTTCCTTTATTCCCTGTAGCTGGAGAGCGCCTCGACACACAAAAGTATCTTACAGCCTCCTCACGATATGAGTCCTTAATTTATGATCCTTACCGTGAAGTATATTATCGCTTTGCCTATCCTACCTTGGCTATCGCGAAGGAAGAGGATCTTCGCCTGCTTCGAGAAAATCCCGGCCCTTTTGTAATTCAGGTATTTGACAATGAATTGAAGATGTTGACTGAGCGCTATTTTGAAGGTGGGATCTATTTCCCAAATAATTCATTCCTAACCAAAGAGGGTTTTTATATCTCCATCAATAATCCCGAAAACCCAAATGCCAATGAAGATTTATTCCAGTTTGAGCGACTTGATTTGGTAGAGATAGATTAGTATTCGGCTCAAAATTTCTCGTAAAATCTGAAATACGGTTCTAATAAAATCAGATTTGAGCCGTATTTAATTATAATCCGAGCCGAAATAATTATTAATCCTCGGAAGTATAATCTAGAATATTGAATTCCACATTATTGCCTGCCTTCTTTTCCTTACTTTTGCGGCATGAATTACCTTTCAGTCGAAAATCTCAGCAAAGCTTTCGGAGAGCGCAAGCTTTTTTCCAATATTTCTTTTGGCATTTCTCAGGGACAAAAAATCGCTTTAGTAGGAATTAATGGTGCCGGCAAATCCACGTTGATGAAAATCATTATGGGTTTGGAAATTTCCGATACAGGTCAAGTAGGCGTGAATCAATCCATCAAAGTAGCCTATGTGCATCAAAACCCAGTTTTTGAAGGGAAGATGAGCATTTACCAAACCATCTTTGATCAGAGCAATAGCGAAGTACTCAAAGTGATTGAGGACTATCACAAGGCGATGCTGGATGCGGAAAGTGGTATTGACAACTCCGATAAGATGACGGTTCTGTTTGAGAAAATGGATGCATTTCAAGCCTGGGATTTTGAATACCAAGTGAAGGAGGTTTTAGGGAAATTAGGACTTCACGACACAGAGCTACCAGTTGGGTCCCTTTCTGGAGGACAGCGCAAGCGAGTAGCTTTGGCGAAAGCCATCCTCGAAAAGCCGGATCTTCTTCTGCTTGACGAACCGACCAACCACCTTGACTTGGAAACCATCGAGTGGTTGGAAGATTACCTGGCTAAAGCCAATCTTGCCCTTTTTATGGTCACTCACGACCGCTATTTTTTGGAGAAGGTTACAAATGAAATCCTTGAACTTGATCAGGGCAAAGCGCACCGCTACCAAGGTAATTATGGCTATTTTCTTGACAAAAAAGCCGAACGGATGGAGAATGAAGATGTCGAACTGGAGAAGGCAAAAAGCCTTTACAAGAAAGAATTAGATTGGATCCGACGTCAGCCAAAAGCCCGAAGCACCAAAGCAAAATACCGTGTGGATGCGTTCGAAGATACCAAAGAAAAAGCCTCCCAAAAGCGAGAAGATCGTGATATCGAACTCCAGGTCAGTGCACAGCGATTGGGAAATAAAATCATCGAAATCGAGCATTTGAATAAATCTTTTGGGGATAAAAATCTGGTAACAGATTTCAATTACGTCTTCAAAAAGAAAGATAGAGTAGGCATCGTCGGGCCAAACGGAGCCGGTAAAACAACTTTTTTGAATATGATTACTGGACAACTGGCTCCTGATTCAGGGAAAGTTGCCATCGGGCAGACCACCGCTTTTGGCTATTACCGTCAGGAGGAAAGTAGTTTTGACGAAAGTATGCGATTGATTGATATCGTCAAGGAAGTAGCTGAAGTGGTAGTGCTTGACAAAGGGCAAACCATCACAGTGAGTCAATTTTTGACTCAGTTTGGCTTCCCTCCAAAGCAGCAGCATACTCCAATTGAGAAATTGAGTGGTGGAGAGCGCAGAAGACTACAGTTACTGATGGTATTGATCAAGAACCCAAACTTTCTGATTCTGGATGAGCCAACCAATGATCTGGATTTGATGACCCTGAATACCTTGGAGGAGTTTTTGGATTCTTTCCCGGGTTGCCTGATCATCGTATCTCACGATCGTTATTTTATGGATCGCTTGGTGGAGCATCTTTTTGTCTTTGAAGGCGAAGGAGCGATCAGTGATTTCCCAGGGAATTACTCTGAGTTTAGAGAATCAGAAAAGAGTCAAGAGTTAAGAGCGAAGAATCAAGAAGGAAAGAATCAAGTAGCAAGTATCAAGAATCAAGAGGAGAAAAGTATAGTAGAAGTTTCAATTCCACAGAAAGCCAAGGCGGGTTTCAAGCAAAAGCAGGAATTCAAAACGGTCAATGAAACAATTGCCAAGTTGGAAAAAGAAAAGGCCGAGCTTACCGAAAAAATCAGCGGTGGAAATTCTGACCACGAAGAGCTGATGAAAATATCAGCCCGCATGCTGGAAATTGACTTTAAGTTAGAAGAATTGGAATTGACTTGGTTGGAATTGAGTGAATTGGAGGGTATAGAGTAGGATAATTCCTTTTACATCTTTGCGAGGATGTTCTGTGAAACTTGATATTTTTTGAAATTCACACATCCGAAGCAATCTGCTAGTTAGAATAGAGATTGCTTCGGAATTGAGAATTTTTAATTAGCAGGAAGGATCAATGAATTCTTCGCATTTACATGCCGATGAAGCAATCGATTCTGAATTGTAAGCTTTGGAACAAACTTGGTTGGGATTTAGTGATTTTGAGGGGATTGAATGGCAAGAATAGTCCTATTAAAAATTAGTAAAATGGCTTCTGAATAACTATTCAGAAGCTTTTAAGATTGATGGTGTTGACATCTAGAAATACGCACTATATAAGCCGGTAGTCATAGTCAAAAGGGCAGTGAATGTCGCGAGCTCGTTTTTTGTTTTCGTGCGGAAGGCATAAAATAGTAATGAGAGTGAAATAATTAGGGTTACTAAAAGTGATAGGGTTTTTAAAGAATCACTGATTAAGAAAATCATTTGAAATGAAAAGATGATCGCAATAGCCCAAAGTATCCCAAATTCTATCAAACTTGATTCTTCCTTATTTATTAGGTTCAAAAAAGCTTGTCCTACAAAATATAGCATGAAAAGCATAATACCTGTGATGATAGGAAAAGTCGAGATCTTATCGATATCGAATAGGAGAACAGTGATTACTGCAAAAACTGTGTAGATAATACCGATGGTTTTTAAATTTTTAATTTTCATG
>CAWUWQ010000356.1:0-9116 GCA_963926065.1 uncultured Algoriphagus sp. | reverse complement strand
TACTCCACCAGAAAGAATTATGTTAATTATGCTCATTGAAATTAGTTTACTAAGATTTAATATTAATGGTCTTTCCGCTTAAAAGTTGGACTAGTTACGCTGCGATTTTAAAGTTATAAAATTCATTTGGTGTTTTCATATTTAAGGCAGAATGGGGAGCAAATGTGTTGTATTCTTCTACCCATTGATGGATTTGTTGTAGTACGATTTGTGCGGAATCTAGACAGCTTTCATAGACATAATCTCTTTTAAAGGTCCCATTCAAAGCTTCGCACATTCCATTGGATTGTGGCGAATAGGTTGGCGTATTACAATCGTCGATATTCCAAGATTTCAGGCTTTTTTTAAGGTTCTTTTCAATGAATTCCGGACCATTGTCATGTAAAAACTGAAGTTGCCCAGTTCGCGGAAGATTCTCACCAAAACGGCTGTATAAGGCTTCCTGAACCATTAATTCAATGTCAACTGCCTGCATATGCTTTCCTGATCTCCAAGCAATGATTGATCTGTCACAACAGTCCATCAGAAAGGCTACCCGGAGCTTTTCCCCATTCCAACACTTAATGGAGGTAATATCACTGGCCCATCTGGTGTTTGGCTCCTGTACCGCTATCTGCCCAGTATGTGTCCTGCTGCTGCCTCTAGTCCGATGACGGGTAATTAATAGTCCTTCTTCCTTCATGTATCGATGTACCATGTATTTGGTCACTTCTAACCCATAATCTCGCTTTAATAAGGCCTTTACTCGTGGAACACCATAGGTAGATTTCTTTGCTGTGATCTCTAAAACAGCCACTTTCATCTGCTCACAGCGCTTTTTTCGTACCGTTCTATTTCGATCAGGATAGGCCTTTGTCTTGTAATAAATTGAGGATTTGGCGACTCCTAATACCTTGATGGTCTTGTTCATGCTCACGCTGAATTCCCTGGATAACGATTCAATTTCTTGTTTCGTAGTTGATCCATTTCCAATTTTTTTTTTAGGATTTTGATATCCAGGGTAGATTCCCCGAGAGCCTTCTTCAGCTCCTCATTCTCTTTTCTAAGCATTTCCAATTCGGCTTTGGAATGTAGATCACCTTGATTTTTGATACTCATTATGGCTCCGGATTTAGCGTCTGATCGCCAGTTATACACTTGGCTGGTGATCAGCCCGTGTCGGCGACAATATTCAGGGCAAGATAAGCCCGATGACTCCCAATCTTCTACAATAAAGGCTTTTTGTTGAGAGGTAAGTAACTTACGACCACTTGAGGTGAGTCGAGCGTTTTTGATTAGTTCTTCGATCATTTTGTTCCTAGTTTAGGCAACAAAACCGGTCCAGTTATTTAAGCAGTTTGGAACATTTATAAGTTCTAAACGGGAAATATTAATTTTTTAGTACAGTAATTAGTCAAAAACTAAAGCTGATTGATTTTAAGAAAAATAAACAGAATTGATTGAAAAGAGGTGCTGCGAAATTCTTTAGACTACTTTAAAAGAATTTTTTAAATATTTCAAATTCTACTCAATTGAAGGAGGCACAAATCTGGGATCCAGATGCCAATATTAGCTTTTGATTTTCATATCAAAAAAAAGAATCCCCCCGCCATGGCAGAGGGATTTAAGGGCTCTTGATTGTTTAGTAATGGACAAAAATTATTGTATATGTCACATTTTCAGGGCTATTCCCAACCATCAATTTAAATTTTCATAATGTCAACTTCTTTCTTGACAAGTAAATCATCGATTTTCAAAGCGTATTGATCCGTGAATTTTTGCACTTTCTCTTCAGCTCGCTTGACATCATCTTCCGAGGCGCCATCTTTTTGGAGTTTTTTCAGTTCGTCGTTGGTATTTTTTCGGACTGTTCGCAAAGAAATTTTCCCTTCTTCACATTCATTTTTTGCTTGTTTTACCAGCGAAATTCTACGCTCTTCTGTTAAAGCAGGGATTGTCAAAATAATCAATTCCCCATTGTTTTGGGGTGCAAGTCCAAGATCTGAGTTTATAATTGCTTTTTCGATTTCAGAAATCATTGTACGCTCAAATGGCTTTATCGCCAAAGTTCTTGCATCTGGAGTATTGACAGATGAAATTTGGTTTAATGGAGTAGGCGCCCCATAGTATTGGACCATAACGCCGTCAAGCATGTTAGGCATTGCTTTGCCTGCTCTGATTTTCAATAATTCGGAAGCTGTATGGTCTACCGCTTTTTGCATCAACTCCTGTGCTTCTTCCAGATATAGTTCGATTTCTTCCATGATTTAAACTTATGCAGTGATCAGTGTTCCAATTTTTTCGCCTTTTACTAATTCAACGAGATTACCATCTTTATTCATATCGAAAACGATGATTGGTAAATTGTTTTCTTGACAAAGAGTGAATGCAGTCATGTCCATTACGTTAAGGTTCTTTTCATAAACCTCATGAAAAGTGATGGTATCATATTTTGTAGCACTTGGATCCTTCTCGGGATCAGCAGTATAAACACCATCTACACGAGTACCCTTCAAAACTACTTCAGCCTCTACTTCGATTGCTCTAAGGCTGGCGGTGGAATCTGTAGTGAAATAAGGGTTTCCAATTCCAGCTCCAAAAATCACAATTCTTCCTTTTTCTAAATGGCGAATGGCTCTTCTACGAATAAATGGTTCACAGACGCTTTCAATTTTAATTCCTGACATTAGTCTAGTGTACATTCCACCTTGCTCTAGCGCGCTCTGAAGGGCCATCGCATTGATCAAAGTGGCAAGCATGCCCATGTAATCTCCTTGGACTCGATCAATCCCAGATTTCTCAGCTTGAACTCCTCTGAAAATATTGCCGCCTCCGATCACGATTGCAATTTCAACACCCATATCTTTTACTTTTTTGATTTCCTGGGTGTATTGCTGAAGTATACTGGGATCAATGCCATAACTCTTTTCTCCCATTAATGCTTCTCCGCTGAGTTTGAGCAGTATTCGCTTGTATTTCATCTGTTTGTGTATTGATATAAGGTCTATAAAATTCAGATTTTCTTAAGTGCTTTCGAAGCATGCTATCCACTGAAAAATTGTCGAAGACAGGCTATTGAATAAAATAATCTCCCAAATATAATTTCTTCAAGCCATTATGCTAGGCAAAAAATCAAAATTGAATCAGCACTTGATTTTTTTCTACACTATCCTTTAGATTCACTTTGACCGATTTCACGATGCCGTCTCCAGGTGATTTGATACTATTTTCCATTTTCATAGCTTCTAGAATTAGAACAATATCTCCCTTTTTCACTTCATCTCCTGGTTTAACTTTTAGATCTAAAATCAAACCAGGCATCGGAGCCTTTATTTCCTTTAATGTATTGGAAGCTGAAAGATTCAGGCCTAGTTTTTCTAGGAGCAAATCATGGCGATCCTGAATGATCAGGGAGGAGATCTTATTTCCAACTCGAATTTGAAGTGTTTTAGACTCTCTTTCGAAGGAAATTAATTCAGCTTCTAGTGATTTATTTTGAAGCAAAAAATGAATCTTCGTGGGCGAGATCCATTGCAGATCCCAAGAGATTGGGCTACCGTTAACGCTGATAGAATCGTCTGATTTCTCGACCAGAAATTCCTTGTTTTGGGTTTTTACTGTAAACATTGCATTTAATTTGAATTCTAATATACAATTTCCTGCCAAAGGTGATTGTTTTCTTAATATATGATGATAAGACTAATTTCTTCCCACAGTTCAATTTCAGTAAATCGATTTATTTCTTATTCTCTTCTAGTTTGTTTGATTTTGGTTTGGTCATGCAAGTCCGCGGAGTTGTCTGATCAAGCCCAAAATTATCCTAGTGAGGAACTCGAGACGATTGATGAAGAAAATTTGGATTCAATTGATAAACAAGAGATTATACGATTAAATGTCTCAAAGGAAAATGCGATTGAATCCTATCGGAACTCTAAAAAGCGTGTCTTTGACATCCTTCATATGGACTTGGATTTGAGTTTTGATTATGAAGATCAAACCGTGATTGGTCATGTGGATCTCCGAATTAAGCCTTTTAAATACCCACAAAAAATCATGCAGATAGATGCGCAGGATTTCGAATTAGGTAAAATATTTTTCAGTCAAAAAGGAAAGTTGAGTGATTTAGCTTACTCCTATGACGAGCAATTGATTCAAATATATCTTCCTAGAGAACTGGATGAGCGTGATACTTTTAACCTAGTTTTTGATTACAGGGCATTTCCAAACAAAAATCCAGGCGGAGAAAGTGAGGCAATTCAAGATACTAAAGGGCTTTATTTTATCGATCCGCTGGACACTATTTCGGGTAAACCGAGGATGATCTGGACCCAAGGTGAGACCATGCATAATTCCAAATGGTTTCCAACGATCGATCATCCAAATGAACGATTCACGCAGCACCTTAATCTCAGGTTGGCTGATTCATTAGTGTCAATTAGTAATGGTGAGTTGGTCTCTCAAAAGAAATTGGAAAATGGAATGAGAATTGATTCCTGGGAAATGAAAACCCCCCATGCTCCATACTTAGTAGCGATTTCGATTGGAGATTTTGAGAAAGTAAGTGCCGAGTGGGATGGTGTTCCGCTGGGGTATTATGTCGAAAAAGGGTACAAAAATGGAGCAGCGAAAGTGTTTCAAAATACGCCTGAAATGATAGGTTTTTTCTCGGATATTTTGGGCGTAAGATATCCTTGGCCAAAGTATGATCAAGTGGTAGTTAGGGACTTTGTCTCAGGTGCAATGGAAAATACCACGGCCTCTATTTTTATGGAAGAACTTAGGCTCACTGAGCGTGAAGCCATTGATGGAGAGTGGGATTACATCATTGCGCATGAGTTATTTCACCAATGGTTTGGGGATTATGTGACCGCAGAGTCTTGGTCAAACCTGCCACTAAATGAGGCTTTTGCGAACTACGGTGAGTTTTTATGGAATGAATATAAATATGGTCCTGATGAAGCGAAATTAAAGTTGATCGCTGAGACTGAAAATTACTTTGCTGAGGCGGAAATCAAGATTGAGAATTTAATCAGATTTGAATATTCAGATTCTGAGGATATGTTCGATTCGCATAGCTATTCAAAGGGAGGCGTAATCCTTCACATGCTTCGGGAATACCTAGGGAAAGAGGTCTTCTATGAGGGTTTAAATTATTATTTAAATAAGCATGCGTTACAAAGTGTGGAGGTACATGATCTTAGACTGGCATTTGAAAAAGTTAGTGGAGAGGATTTGAATTGGTTTTTCAATCAATGGTTTCTAGACAAAGGACATCCTGAATTAGGGATTGAGGTGGATTATTCAGAGCCTGAAAATATTTTAGTATCCATCACCCAGCAGCAGGATTTGATTGTATTTCCATTATTCCAAATTCCTTTTGAAATCAGCTGGTACGTAGACGGTGAAAGAGAAAAAAAGAAGTTCTTTTTGAATAAAAGATTCCAACAGTTTGCCTTGGATAATAAAATGCCGGTAGATCAAATTTTTTTTGATGAGGAAAAAAATCTTTTGGCAAAAATCAATATCGACCGGAATGCGGAATCTTACCGGAAGCAATTTCTAACTTCCAAAATCGGAATTACCAGATATGAAGCGCTAGATAGTCTTGTTTCTATGGAGGCTAATGAGGAACTGAAAGTCGTTATAAACGATGCATTATCTGACAGTTTCTGGGCTATTAGAGAATCTGCTTTACGGATAATTCAGGGCAATACAAGCTGGCTTTCAGAGGATGCGAACCTTGAAAATATGGTATATGGATTAGTAGAAGATGATTTAAAGAACTCTGTTAGAGCTGGTGCTATTGATGCGCTTGCCAGCTATGATGCGGTTAAATATCAGCAAACCTTCAAGCGTTTGGCAAATCATCCTTCCTATTTAATTTCTGGATCCGCTTTGATGGGCTTAATGGAAGAAGGAATTGATTTAGAGACAGACTTTATAGCTCAATTTGAGGTAGAGCAAAATTTCAGGATCGTGATTCCGGTGGCAGATTTCTATATCACAAAACCTATTTCTGGAAAAGGCGCATGGTTTCACTCGCAGATAAAAACACTTTCGGGAGAGGGGTTATATTTTTATTTGGGATACTATGCAGAGTATTTTAGCCGTTTTCCGGAGGAGGGAAGTGAAGAAGCGATTTCAAATTTGTTCACAATTTTAAATGGGGATGAAAAAAGTTTCATCAGACTAGGAGCATTTCAAGCCTTGTTGGCATTTTCT
This sequence comes from uncultured Algoriphagus sp., assembly GCA_963926065.1. GTDB lineage: Bacteria > Bacteroidota > Bacteroidia > Cytophagales > Cyclobacteriaceae > Algoriphagus. The sequence goes on along the minus strand of CAWUWQ010000356.1, from coordinate 2,915 downwards.
GATGAAGAGGTGGTGATCGACCGTTTGGTTAAAAGTACGGCGTCAGAAAGCGACCCAGAATTGAAAATGTATTATCAATACTTCATGGAAGTAATAAAAGGAGAAAATTAAACGGTTGAAAGCTAAAGGTTTGTAAATAAATATTGCAAAAACTCATCAAATTTGAAATGCATGTTTTGAATCTTTAGGAAAAGCCTATAATTTTGCCATCCGTTAGAGAATAAAATGCTCTTAAAAGAAGGGTACTACGGATGTGAAAAGGGGGAATACCAAAGCGGCCAACTGGGACGGACTGTAAATCCGTTGACTTATGTCTTCACAGGTTCGAATCCTGTTTCCCCCACATTAATTGCTCAAATGCGAAATTTTTTTTCTAATTTTGCAGGGCTAAAAAAATTCGGCTTAGCCGGATACAAGCGGGAGTAGCTCAGTTGGTAGAGCGGCAGCCTTCCAAGCTGCAGGTCGCGGGTTCGAGCCTCGTCTCCCGCTCTGTGTTTTTTCTAGTAATGGAAAAAGCATAAGGGTCTAAGCCGACGTAGCTCAGGGGTAGAGTACTTCCTTGGTAAGGAAGGGGTCACGGGTTCAATTCCCGTCGTTGGCTCAAATCGGCTTTAATAATAAACTAAATATATCTTTAAACTTAAACTGAGGATTTTCACGCATGGCAAAAGCACAATTCGACCGTTCCAAGCCGCACGTTAACATCGGTACGATTGGACACGTAGACCATGGCAAAACCACTTTGACTGCCGCTATCACAACAGTATTGGCTGCAAAGGGTCTGTCTGAATTAAGAGATTTCTCTTCTATCGACAACGCGCCGGAAGAAAAAGAAAGAGGAATTACTATTAATACCTCTCACGTAGAATATTCAACCGAAAAGAGACACTACGCACACGTAGATTGCCCTGGACACGCTGATTACGTTAAAAACATGGTAACTGGTGCCGCTCAAATGGATGGAGCTATTCTAGTAGTAGCTGCTACTGACGGACCAATGCCGCAAACAAGAGAGCATATCCTTCTGGCCCGCCAGGTAGGTGTTCCTCAATTGGTAGTATTTATGAACAAAGTAGATATGGTTGACGATCCTGAGCTTCTTGAGCTTGTGGAGATGGAAATCAGAGAGCTTCTTTCGTTCTATGATTTTGATGGTGATAATATCCCTGTAATCGCAGGTTCGGCACTTGGTGCATTGAATGGCGAAGAAAAGTGGGTAAACACTGTAATGGAATTAATGGATGCAGTTGATAGCTTTATCCCAATTCCTGAAAGAGCAGTTGATAAAGATTTCTTGATGCCAGTAGAAGATGTATTCTCGATCACAGGTCGTGGTACAGTAGCTACAGGAAGAATCGAGAGAGGAATAGTTAACTCTGGTGAATCAGTTGACATTATCGGTATGGGTGCTGAAGGCCTTAAGTCTACAGTGACAGGAGTCGAAATGTTTCGTAAGATTCTTGATAGAGGTGAAGCAGGTGACAACGTAGGTTTATTGCTAAGAGGTATCGAAAAGTCTCAGATTAAGAGAGGAATGATTATCTGTAAGCCAGGATCTGTAAAGCCACATTCTCACTTCAAAGCAGAAGTTTACGTTCTTTCAAAAGAAGAAGGTGGACGTCATACTCCATTCTTTAACAGATATAGACCACAGTTTTACTTAAGAACTACTGACGTAACTGGCGAGATCACACTTCCTGAAAACGTAGAAATGGTAATGCCTGGTGATAATGTTACAATTGAAGTAAACTTGTTATCTACAGTTGCACTTGAGAAAGGACTTCGTTTTGCTATCCGTGAAGGTGGTAGAACAGTAGGTGCTGGTCAGGTAACTGAGATTCTTGACTAATCATTATTGATTAACAAATTAGCAATGCGACCTTAAATTATTTTGGGGTCGCATTTGTTTCTTAAGAGTTTTTACCTAATTTTGCGTTCCCATTAGCGGAACGTTCATTCACACGGGCATAGTTCAACGGCAGAATAGCGGTCTCCAAAACCGTTGATGGGAGTTCGAATCTCTCTGCCCGTGCCAATAAGAAAGTACACTATGAATCTTAAAAGCTTTGTTCTGGAATCATATGATGAAATGAAAAATAAGGTCACATGGCCTAAATATTCATTTCTTCAAAACAGCGCAGTATTGGTATTGGTAGCATCTTTAATCTTTGCACTATTTATTGGAGCAGTGGATTTGGGTTTCGAAAATATCATGAAATGGTTTTATGATTTATTCTAATTGAAATTATAGAATGGCTGAACATAAGTGGTACGTACTCAGAGTAGTGGCGGGACAGGAAAAAAAGACAAAAACTTATCTGGAGAATGAAATCTTCAGAGAGAAAATAGAGGAATTTATTCCTGATGTCCTCATTCCTTCTGAGAAAGTATATGAAATGCGAAATGGTAAAAAGCGTGTTAGGGAAAGAAATTTCTTCCCAGGTTACGTTTTAGTCAACGCAGATCTTTCAAATGGTGAGGCCAATCACGTAATAACAAGTATTCCGGGAGTAATCGGTTTCTTAGGTTCAAGCTCCGGGGGAGCTTCCAAAATCCCTGAGCCACTACGTCAGTCAGAAATCAATCGTATTTTAGGTAAGGTTGAAGAGATTGATGAGTTTGCCGAGAAGCTGGATACACCATTTATAGTAGGAGAGACCGTAAAAGTAATGGACGGTCCTTTCAGTGGTTTTACCGGGACGATTGAGGAGATATTTGAAGAGAAGAAGAAATTGAATGTTATGGTCAAGATCTTCGGAAGAAATACTCCTGTAGAATTAAACTTTATACAAGTAGAAAAACAAGACTAAGCAATGGCTAAGGAAATCACTGGTTATATAAAACTACAAGTGAAAGGTGGCCAGGCAAACCCGTCGCCTCCAGTAGGTCCAGCTCTTGGTTCCAAGGGTCTGAAC
>CAWUWQ010000355.1:0-6911 GCA_963926065.1 uncultured Algoriphagus sp. | reverse complement strand
ATGAAAAAAGCGGCCAGCTAATCGGATATGGCGAAATAGTTTCATTCTTAGAAATACCTGAAAGCATTCCAAGTTTTTCAGCAGATCAGCTTAAAAAGAATCAAGATTTTCAACTAGTGGGAAAAAAGATAGCACGAAAAGATATCCCGGAGAAAGTCAATGGAACGGCGAAGTTCTCAATCGATATCCGCTTACCCGAAATGGTCTATGGAGTAATCGAACGAGGAAATCTCCATGGCTCCAAACCAAGCTTGCTCAATGAATCTGAGGTCATGGCTTCACCCGGAGTTTTAAAAATAATCTCACTCGATTATGGAATTGGGATTGTGGCAAGTACTCTTGAGGATGCCCTTGTGGCAAAAAGAATTCTTGTCATTGAGTGGAGTGAGTCAATAGCTTCTGCCCATAATTCGCAGGAGACTTATACTGCCTACGAAAAAATGGCATCTAGCAATCAGCCTGGTAAAGTGTTGGAAGAAAAGGGAAATGTAAAACTGGCGCAGAATTTAGCTACAAAAACCTATCTAGCAGATTTTAAAAACGATTACATCTACCATGCGCAAATGGAACCACTTAATGCAGTGGTACAAGTTTCAAAAGATTTATCCAAAGCGGAAGTTTGGGTTGGCAGTCAACAAGGATTTGATACAAAACTCGGTGTTCCAACCATTTTAGGCATTGATCCAGATAAAGTGACTATTCATTTACAATATTTAGGTGGAGGATTTGGCAGGAGAAGTATGAATGACTTTGTGGAAGAGTGCGCCATACTCGCAAAAGAAATGGCTCCTGCGCCAGTCAAACTTATTTGGACTCGGGAAGATGACCTTACCTACGGAGCTTATCGACCATTATCACTGCAACGAATCACTGCCAGTACAGATCAAGAAGGAAATCTAAGCAGCTTTTCTCATTTGGTGGTTGGAGATGGTGGAAACTTGGTGGCCAGTGGGACGAACAATTCCCACTATGACATTCCTAACCAATTTGTAGAATGGAGAGAAGCATCAAATGGCATCCGGTTGAAGCATTGGAGATCAGTAGGTCATGGAGCCAACAAGTTTGCCATCGAATGTATGCTGGATGAAATAGCCCTTGATCAAGATAAAGATCCTATTCAATTCAGAAAGATCCTGATGGCGAATTCCCCACGGGCTTTGGCTACCTTAGAAAAAGTCGAGAAGCTTTCTAATTGGGGTACTCCATCAGGATCTGGAAGAGCAAAAGGAGTTGCCTTTGTAGAGCATGGTTCTATAGGTTCGGGCGTATGTGAGATTTCACTCAATCGAGAATCAGGCAAAATCAATGTTCATAATTTTTGGGTCGCATTGGATGCTGGAGTAATAGTTCATCCAGACAATGTCAAGGCTCAAATTGAAGGTGGAATTATGATGGGAATCAGCAGTGCACTTAAAGAACAAATCACCATTATAGACGGAAAAGTACAGCAATCGAATTTCCATGACTATCAAATACTACGTATGGAAGATATTCCTGATCAAATTGAAACAGAATTGATTGCTTCAGATGAACATCCTGAGGGAGTAGGAGAAACAGCAACTCCAATGGTTGCCTGTGCGATTGCAAATGCTTTCCTGGCATTAACGGGGAAAAAATTGAGGCATCTACCTTTTACTCCTGAGCGGGTTTTAGAGGCATTGAATAGTTGAACATTATTTAAAAACTATTGAAAAAATTCAATTATTGATTTTGAGGTTTTGAATCTTCACTTTTCCAAAAATTTCACACCCCTAACTAAAGCAGACAAGTTCACAATCTTTAATTCTCAAATCTCCGAATCTCTAAACGTTACGCTTCAATCTCCGAATCACCTTAGGAAAGTACCACAAATAGAATCCACTAAAACTAATCAAGATCAATCCCAGTGCTGTACCTGTAGAATAAATTAATTTGGAAGTTTCCGTTTGACCAAAGTAAAAATCCACAATACTTCCATCATGGACTTTTTCGATCCAGTCTGAATGACGAGTTGCAACCGAGAGCACCTCACCGGAATACCCATCGAGTTGAACTTCGGTGAAATGGGTTTGAAAAGTCACTTTGGCAACACCCTTATCGGGCCGGATATCGATTCTATCTACCAAATCTGATTGTCCCATCGAGTCCATTTCATCCATCGCTATCGCAATCATTTCATCTGGGGATATCCAGTTTTGGCGAAGTTCAATTTTGGTTTTTAGGGTGACTGGTAGCAGTTCAGCTTTCTTTTTCCAAGCTAATAAAATAGAAGTAATCCCAATCACAAAGAAAAAAATGACTAATGGAATCCCCATCCAACGATGGGAAATCCTTAACCAACGAAGTGATTTGACTTTTTGTTGAACTTTATTTTTTGACATTAAGAAACTGGGTTAAACACATAATTGGCAAGCTTCATTGCCTCCGAGAGCTCCGTTTTATTCAGATTTAAATTTCCCCCAGCATGCTCCAAGGTTTCAATCATCAGCTCTGTAGCCATGTTACCAACAAGTTCATCTTTCGCCATCGGGCAACCACCAAAACCTTTCAAGGCTCCATCAAATCGCTTACAACCTCCTTTTAAACCTGCCAAAACTTTATCTGCTATGGTTTCTTTAGTGCTATGAAGATGTGCTCCAAACTCGATAGCTGGGAATGAGCTAACATTGACATCAAAAAGTGAGGTGATCAATTCAGGAGTCGCCACGCCAATCGTATCAGAAAGCGATATAATTTTAACTCCAAGCTGCTCCAATTTTTCCGCAAACTCAGCCACCAACTCTGGGGAATAGGGATCTCCGTAAGGGTTACCAAAACCCATACTTAGGTAAGTCACTAGCGTCTTACCACTAATTTCACAATGATTTTGTATCTCCTCGACGGAATTAAGGGCCTCAGCAATACTCGCATTCGTATTCCGCTGCTGGAAAGTCTCAGAAAGTGAAAGGGGAAAGCCTAAATAGTCTATCTCTGGAAATGACAGGGCCTCTTCTGCCCCACGGACATTAGCGACTATCGCAAGTAATTTGCTTTTCGAATGATGGAGATCCAAGAGACTTAAAACCTCTGCAGTGTCTCGCATTTGAGGAATAGCTTTAGGACTTACGAAGCTCCCAAAGTCAATTGTATCGAAGCCAACTTCAAGCAGTTGATTGATATACGCAGCCTTAATCGCAGTATCTATAAACTCGGGAATGCCCTGCATCGCATCCCGTGGGCATTCTATTAGTTTAATCATTTCCCTAAATTAAGGATAAAAGCAAGGCTCAAAAAATTGTATTATATGAGCAGTGAATTTTCAGACCTGAAACTTGGCATTAGCTAAATGGCTTAGATTTGATTTTCTAACTTAATTTAAAGCGTATTGGAAGTTTTATCGTTGTTGAAACGGGATTCCCATTTTCTTTTTGAGACACCCATTTATGAGGATAAGCCATGACGACTCTTACGGCCTCTTTCCAGAGTGCTTCATGGATAAATTCAGCATTTGCAACATGTACATTTTGAATCTCTCCCATTTCACTTAAATCAATCGAAAGAATCACCATTCCTTCAGCCCCTACAGCCCTCGCTTCTGGTGGATATCTTAATGATCCTGCTAAATAAGAATTCCAGCCCTTTATCCCACCTTTTGGAGAGGTATCTTCTATAAGCGGCTTGAGAATTTTCTCTCCGTTTTCAGCATAGTAAATCTCAGAAATCAATTCGCCTGAATGATTGGAGGTTTCACTTTTCAGAACTCCACTTGGATAGTAATATTTTTCCTCTGATTCTTCTTTTTGAAAGTTGATCCGCTTATTATACTCCATCTCGCTATTGGAATAATAACTCAGAATTCGTTCACTGATTTTATTTCGATCTTTGTCAATTAGAGCCGTGGCATGATAAACTTTAACAGTATCCAAATTGAAAATTTGGGTATGAATTACGCCGTTCTTTTCTGTGACAATTCGCAAATACTCATAATCGTATTTGCTAGTATCTAATACTGGATATCGCAGATGATTCAGGTATTCCAGACTTTGGCTAAAGGAAATAAAAGACTGGAAAAAGAAAAGTAAGAAAAAGAGGATTTTACGTCTATGCATGATTGTAAAAAAAAAGTAAATACGATCGAATTATAAAAACCCGATCGTATTTTTATCAATTTTCAGATTTCTAAAAGATCTCCTTTGCGATTTTATAAGTTGTATCTGCTTTACTCATGGTATAGAAATGAAGTGATGGAACTCCTCTTTCAACCAATTCTTTGCACTGCGAAATAGACCATTCGATTCCTACTTCTTTTACTTCCTGATTGGTTTTACACTTTTCCAACTCATCCATCAAATCATCAGGAAGATCTAAGAAGAAGGTTCGCGGAAGCATAGTGATTTGACCTAGCGTAGTGATTGGTTTAATCCCAGGAATTATCGGCACTGTAATTCCCGCGGCCCTTACTTCTCCAACAAACTTGAAAAACTTCTCATTGTCGAAAAACATTTGAGTCACGATATATTCTGCCCCTTTATCTACTTTTTCCTTTAAATATTTCAAATCAAAACGCATCGATGGTGCTTCAAAATGCTTCTCAGGATACCCTGACACACCTATACAGAAATCCGTGTGGAAAGCATTCTCTGTTTCTTCATGTAGGTATTTGCCTTCATTCATTTGCTTGATTTGCTCCACTAATTCACTGGCAAAGTGATGGCCGTTCTCCTCTGGAATAAATCTCCCCTCCGTCTTTGGCGCATCTCCTCTTAGTGCAAGTACATTTTCCACCCCGATAAAGCTCAGATCGATCAGTGCATTTTCAGTCTCCTCTTTACTAAATCCACCGCAAAGTAAATGTGGAACTGCATCAATATGAAAGCGATTCATGATCGCCGCACAGATACCCACTGTTCCAGGTCGTTTCTTGGTACTGATCTTTTCTAAAAGTCCGTTGGGATGTTTTTTGTAAATAAATTCCTCCCGATGATAAGTCACATCCACAAATGGAGGCTTAAAATCCATCAAAGGCGAAATCCCTTCCATCAGCTCTTTTAGACTTTGGCCTTTCAAAGGAGGAAGAATCTCAAAAGAGAAAAGTGTATTGGTAGCTTGATTAAGGTGTTCAGTTATTTTCATAGGTTTGTTTCTGCCAAAATAAGTTGAGGGGTATAAGCCAAATTAGGTGATAGTAATCGCTCTGCTTCTCGAAGGGTGATTCCTTTACGAACCGCATAGCTTTCCACCTGATCGACTCCGATTTTACCAAGTCCAAAGTATTTACTGTCTAGATTTCCGAAGTAAAAACCCGACACGGATGAAGTAGGATACATTGCATAGCTTGAAGTCAAGCTTATTCCAATTCTCTTTTCAATATCCAGCAAACTAAAGATGGTTTCTTTCTCAGAATGCTCCGGACAAGCGGGGTAACCCGGAGCAGGCCGTATTCCTAAATATTCTTCACGGACTAAACTGTCATTATCCAACACTTCGTTATTTGCATAGCCCCAGTATTCCTTGCGCACTAATTCATGAAGATGTTCCGCCGCAGCTTCTGCCAAGCGATCTGCTAAAGCTTTGAATAATATATCATTATAATCATCTCCATCCGCCTGGAATTCAGCTAATTTCTTTTCCATACCTAGTCCTGAAGTGACTGCAAAGCAACCCAAGTAATCTTCCTGATCTGGATGTAAATAATCTGCTAAAGAACGATTTGGAACTCCTTTACCTTTCTTTCCTTGCTGGCGGAGAAAGTGGAACTTCGAAATCTGTTGATTATTTTCATTCGGATCAAGAACCATTGCATCGTCTCCTACTCGCTTGATCGGAAATAACCCGAAAATTGCTTTAGCCGTAATCCATTTTTCGGCGATCAATTGATCAAGCATCTGATTCGCATCTGCGAAAAGCTTTTTAGCCTCTACTCCTACTACTGCATCTTCTAATATTTTAGGATATTTCCCACTCAACATCCAAGTGCTAAAGAATGGAGTCCAATCAATATATTTTCTCAATATCGACAGATCCAACTCATCCAAAACTGTAATCCCTAGTTGTTTGGGCTTTGTGAGATTCGAAGTTGACCAATCGATGGCTACAGGATTTGATTGTGCCTGCTCATAGGAAATCAATTGCTTGACCGCTTGCTTAGCTTCATGTTCTATTCTGAGTTGACTATAGGTCTCTTTGAGCCTTATTTTGTATGCTTCTTTAGTTTCTTCGGATATCGTTTCTCCTGCAATTGGAACTGATTTACTAGCATCCGTAACATGGATGACAATCCCAGAATACATCGGGTCAATTTTGACCGCAGTATGAATTCGTGAGGTTGTAGCCCCTCCAATCAAAAGCGGGATAGTCAAACCTTGACGTTCCATTTCTGATGCCACGTTCACCATTTCATCAAGAGAAGGAGTAATCAAGCCACTTAAACCGATAATATCAGCATTATGTTTGATGGCTTCATCAATGATCCGCTGTGCATCTACCATCACGCCAAGGTCAATAATCTGGTAGCTATTGCATGAAAGCACCACTCCTACTATGTTCTTTCCAATATCATGAACGTCACCTTTGACAGTCGCCAAGACGATTTTTTTAAGCGATGAGGCAGTTTCACCTTCTCCCGGCAAAGGCATAAAAGGCTCCAAATAAGCCACGGCTTTTTTCATCACACGGGCAGATTTCACTACTTGTGGCAAAAACATTTTCCCTTCTCCAAAAAGATCTCCCACCACATTCATCCCGTCCATTAAAGGTCCTTCGATGACATGCAACGGATTTTGGAATTCTAGTCTAGCTACTTCAGTATCTTCGATGATGTAATCTAAAATCCCTTTTACCAAAGCATGCTCAATCCGCTTTGCTACAGGATCTGATCGCCAAGCCTCATTAGCAACTTCTTTCTTGCCTGATGACTTAACCGTCTCAGCGAAATCCAAAAGTCGCTCGGTAGC
>CAWUWQ010000354.1:0-5635 GCA_963926065.1 uncultured Algoriphagus sp. | reverse complement strand
CGTCTCTTTTTACTACTAGCATAGGGGTATTATTTTAGGTTGATGGGAAAAGTGCAATTAGAAATCTTCTTCGATGGTGAAGCCTCTTGAGCTTTCGTTACTTTCGGCTGAACCCATTACGCCAGCTTTCTGATAATCACCTACTCTTTTTTCGAAGAAGTTTGTTTTTCCTTGTAAGGAAATCATATCCATGAAATCAAAGGGGTTGGTGCTATTCCAAACCTTAGGACAGTCAAGCTCCATGAGCAGTCTGTCTGCAACAAACTCAATGTACTGGCACATTAATTTTGCATTCATTCCGATCAATCTAACCGGAAGGGCATCGGTAACAAACTCTTTTTCAATTTCTACAGCGTCCTTGATAATTTCCATTACAGTTTCTTTTGGTAATGGATTTTGTACGTGCTTTGTATATAGGTGACAAGCAAAATCGCAATGAAGTCCCTCATCACGAGATATTAATTCATTAGAGAAGGTCAAGCCAGGCATTAATCCTCTTTTCTTAAGCCAGAAGATGGAACAAAAAGATCCAGAGAAAAAGATTCCTTCTACTGCTGCAAAAGCTATTAATCGCTCTTGGAAGTTTCCATTGTCAATCCATCGGAGTGCCCAATCAGCTTTTTTCTTGACACAATCAATATGCTCAATGGCATTAAGCAATTTGTCTCGCTCTACCGCGTCTTTGATGTAGGTATCTATTAGCAAGCTGTAGGTTTCAGAATGGATGTTCTCCATGGCAATCTGAAATCCGTAAAAAAATTTGGCCTCAGTATATTGTACTTCAGCTACAAAATGTTCAGCCAGATTTTCATTTACGATGCCATCACTCGCAGCAAAGAATGCTAGAACGTGGGAAACGAAATGGCGTTCTCCGTCATTTAAGGCTTTCCAGTCTGTAAGATCTTGTCCCAAGTCGATCTCTTCAGCAGTCCAAAAGCTTGCTTCAGCCTTCTTGTAAAATTGCCAAATGTCATTGTGTTGAATAGGGAATAAAACAAATCGCTTTTTATTCTCCTCTAAAATTGGTTCATACTTCTGCATCATTCTTCGTTTTTTATTTTAGTGAGTTTGGAGGCTAAATTGCATTCTTACTCAATTGCGGATAGCAAAGGCTGCCTTTTCAGAACAGCCTAGGAACAAATATGTGAACCAAAAACCATAAAAAAAACCCCTAGAGTGGAAGTTTAAGTAAAAAATTGACCATTATTCAAATACATATAAGTAATTATAATAGAACAATATATTATCAAATAATTGAAGTTATAGATTAATTATTTTTTCCTGTATGAGGCGATGAAAATTTTCGAAAAAATTTTAGAATTCTTTTTTTACCAAAATTCAAGACCTTTTTTGACCATAAGTCAAAATTACTGTTAATATCGCTATCGTGCCTAAGTTTCTGAACATCAGATTTAAACCTAATAATTGTGAGAATTCCTGCTAACAATTTTGAACAGTGATCTATATTATTATGGTCTTTTTTTTGGTTTTCAACTACTAAAATTATCCTCTTGTGCTTACCAGACAAATATTCCAAAGAAAATATATGAAGCCTGCTTTTTTGTTCTATACATCTTCCTTATATTTGCACTCCGAATTCGATAATAAGAATCAAAGAAACATGTACGCAATCGTAAACATCGCAGGTAAGCAGTTCAAAGTAACAAAAGATCAGTTTGTGTTCGCTCCAAAGTTGGACGCAGAAACTGGCGCTACCGTGGAATTCGACCAGGTCCTGTTAGCTGAAGCTGACGGCACTGTGTCTGTAGGAGCTCCCCTATTAGCTGGAGCAAAGGTATCCGGGAAAGTCCTGGATCATGTAAAAGGTGACAAGGTGATTGTCTTCAAAAAGAAGCGGAGAAAAGGCTACAAGAAGAAGAATGGTCACAGACAAGACTTCACCAAAATAATGATCGAAAGTATTTCACTCTAAGTTTTCCTCACGGAAAACGATAAACGTATATAACCATGGCTCACAAAAAAGGTGTCGGTAGTTCCAGAAACGGTAGAGATTCACAGTCTAAGAGACTGGGCGTAAAGAAATTTGGTAGCGAGCAAGTAATTGCCGGAAATATCATAGTAAGACAAAGAGGTACGAAGCATCACCCGGGTCTGAATGTAGGACTTGGTAAAGACCACACGCTATTTGCACTTACCAATGGCGTTGTTTCTTTCAAAAAGAAGTTTGACGGCAGATCATACGTAAGCGTATTGCCGGTTGAGGCTTAATCAACTAAAAAATACTCGAAGCTCCTTCATTAACTTGAAGGAGCTTTTTTTTTGGATATTACTTAAGAATCTACCATTAATCAATTTTTCAACAACATATTAGCAGACTATTGTTAATTTCTAGCCTGAGAACTCGCCAAATTAATCTTATGAAATCGAGCATGTCGCAGGTGACACACAGAGGGGGAATTATAAACCCTGCGAGATTCCATATGACCATTAAAAACCAATTATAAACAGATGAAAAAGAATTTTATTTTATGGACTTTAAGTTTCCTTTTAGTCTTTTATTCAAGCGAAATTTCGGTAAACGCTCAAAATGTAGCAAAGCCTGAAATTTATGATGCACTTCAATGGAGACAAATCGGCCCATTCAGAGGTGGCCGTTCTGATGGAGTGACTGGCGTAAAGGGAAGTGATAAAACCTACTATTTTGCCTCAGCTGGTGGTGGCGTTTGGAAAACCTACAACGCAGGTCAAAGCTGGAAACCAGTATCAGATGGTTTTTTTGGAGGCTCAATAGGAGCAGTTGTAGTAGCAGAAAGTGATACCAGTGTCGTATATGCTGGAGGCGGTGAGAAGACTGTTAGAGGAAATGTCTCTTTCGGTTACGGTGTATGGAAAAGTGCAGATGCTGGAAAAACCTGGGAGAAGGCAGGACTAGAGAAAAGTCGATTTATTTCCAGAATGCGGGTTCACCCCAATGACCCAAATGTAGTATATGCTGCAGTTTTGGGAGATATTTTCAAGGAAGATGAAACTAGAGGAGTCTATAAAACTACAGATGGAGGAAAGAATTGGACTAAGGTGCTTTATGCGAGTAACGTAGCAGGGGCAGTCGATCTGATTATGGATCCTTCTAATCCTGACATTCTATATGCAACGACATGGGATATCAAGCGTACTCCTTACAGTCTTGAGAGCGGTGGTCCTGATTCCAAAATGTATAAGACAACAGATGGAGGTGAAACTTGGGAGGATCTAACCAAGAATGAAGGTTTTCCTCAAGGATTGTTGGGAATTATGGGAGTCACAATTTCCCCGAAAAATTCTAATCGACTTTATTCAATTATAGAGAATGAAAATGGTGGGGTATTTACTTCAAAAGATGCTGGTAAGACTTGGGAAAAAGTAAACGAAGACCGAAGTCTCAGACAACGCGCCTGGTATTATACCCGAATCTTTGCTGATTCTCAGGATGAAGAAACAGTCTATGTATTGAATGTGAGTTATCATAAATCCACAGATGGCGGAAAGACTTTTAAAGGCGCAAATGCTCCTCATGGAGATCACCATGATTTATGGATTGATCCTCAAAATAACCAGCGGATGATTATTGCTGATGATGGTGGAGCACAGGTTTCCGAAGATGGTGGAGCAAATTGGTCCACTTATATGAATCAACCTACAGCTCAATTTTATAGAGTTACCACCGATAATAGTTTTCCTTATCGAATTTATGGTGCTCAACAAGATAACTCAACCGTTAGGATTAGGCATAGAAATGATGGTCGATCAATCTCTGAAAGTGATTGGCAATCGACTGCAGGGGGAGAAAGTGGCTGGATTGCACCAGATCCTAAAGATAATGACATTGTATATGGAGGTTCATACGGTGGATATCTTACTAGAGAAAATCACAGAACAGGAACTTCTCGATCAGTCAATGTCTATCCAAATAATCCAATGGGACATGGGGCAGAGGATATGAAATACCGCTTTCAGTGGAATTTCCCGATTTTCTTCTCTCCGCATAATCCCAATATGCTTTATACGACCAGTAATCAGTTTCACAGATCCACCAATGAAGGACAAAGTTGGGAGACTTTCTCTCCTGATTTGACTCGAAATGATCCAAGTAAACTAGGTCCGAGTGGTGGGCCAATTACCAAGGATAATACCTCGGTAGAATACTACGCGACGATCTTTACGGCTGCAGAATCGCCGATTAAACAAGGTGTGATTTGGGCTGGGTCTGATGATGGATTAGTTCACATCACTCAAGATAATGGAGTAAGTTGGCAAAATGTCACCCCAGCCACTCTGCCTGAATGGCTACAGATCAACAGTATTGAGGCGAGTCCATTTGATCCGGCTGAGGCTTATTTCGCAGCTACAGGATATAAAACGGGGGACTATGAGCCCTATTTGTTTAAGACAAAGGACTATGGAAAAACTTGGACTAAAATAGTTGCCGGAATAGAAGCGGAGCACTTTACCCGAGTGGTTCGTGCTGATCCTGAGAAGCGAGGCATGTTGTACGCAGGTACAGAGACTGCAATGTATTATTCTAAAGATGACGGAGAAAGCTGGCATTCGCTTCAACTCAACTTGCCAATAGTTTCGATTACTGATCTTGCAATTAAAGACAATAACTTAATCGCGGCTACTCAGGGTCGTGCGTTTTGGATTATCGATGATTTAACGGTTCTTCATCAGGCAGAGCCTGCGATCAATACGAAACCTTTGCATTTATTCAAGCCTCAGGATTCTTACAGCATGGACGGAGTAAAGAGAACAAGCTTAACTGAAGGAGCTAATCGCCCAGGTGGAGTGTTGGTTTATTCGTATTTGAAAGAGCTTCCCAAGGAGGAATTGAAAATTGAGTTTTTTGATTCTAAAAATCAAAAATTACGAGAGTTCTCTACTAAAGGAATCAATGGAGACACTTTAAAAGTAAAAGCTGGAAGCAATGAATTCAACTGGAATCTTCGCGTAGAGGATGCAGAGGGATTTGATGGGCTGATCATGTGGGCAGGAAACCTTCGCGGACCAAAAGTTACTCCGGGGACTTACACTGTCCGAATGACTTTGGATGGAAGAGCGCAAACTCAAAACTTCAAAGTCTTGGCTGATCCGCGCTATGAATCAACCCAGGCTGATCTGGAGTCGCAGTACGATTACTTGCTTGCAGTGAGAGATAAATTGACGGAGACCCATCAATCGATCAAACTCATTCGCACCTATCGGGCTGAGATGGATAGCTTAGAGACCAAGCCCTCTAATCTAAAACAAGTAATGACTGAGATGGATGAAATAGAGAAGACGCTCTATCAGACTCAAAACAAGAGCGGACAAGATCCCCTGAACTTCCCAATTCGCCTAAATAACAAATTGGCTCATTTGAGCAGCGTGGTAGGAAATGGAGATTATCGACCTACTGATCAGTCTATTGAAGTCAAAACCGAGCTTGTAACAAAGATTGATGCAGAGCTCACTCGATTCCGAAAGCTGGAGCGAGAACAAATTTCTAAGATTCTCAATATCGAAGAAATGAAGACTAAACTCGACAAAAAGAAATAAATTCAAATCCCTCTCAATAATTTGAGAGGGATTTTTTTTAGAATGGCTTATAAGATTTTATCTGCTCGATAAAGGTAGTCGCACTACTGGGAGCGATCAAAAG
>CAWUWQ010000353.1:0-4663 GCA_963926065.1 uncultured Algoriphagus sp. | reverse complement strand
AGTCACACAAGAAGAATGTACTCTTACCATGAGCGGCTCATCAGGAGCCCAAGTTCCTTTGATCAGAGCCAAGTGAATTTCATCTGTATTGGTTTGCTTAAACGCAATCAAATCAAAATCACCATAAGTGGTAGGAAGTTCTACACCAATCTCACGCTTAATCAGTGATTCGTGCTTTAGTCTATAAGCAATCAAATCTTTAATAGAAATTAGTTTCAGATTAAATCGCTTAGCTACTACTATCAAATCTGGTAGACGAGCCATAGTTCCATCCTCATTCATAATTTCCACTAGAACACCAGCAGGAGAAAAGCCTGCTAAGCGCGCTAAATCAATTGCTGCTTCGGTATGACCTGCTCTTCGTAAAACTCCACCGCGCTTTGCTTTCAAAGGAAAAATATGACCTGGCTTTCCCAATTCGTTTGGATTAATCGAATCATCTACCAGAGCTTTGATAGTTTTTGCACGATCAGAAGTGGAAATACCTGTGGTACATCCATGACCAATCAGATCTACAGATACTGTAAATGGCGTTTCGAATGCGGCGGTATTTGAACCCACCATCAATTCCAATCCTAATTTTTCACAACGATCCTCGACCAAAGGAGCACAAATCAATCCTCTACCATGCGTAGCCATGAAATTGATAATCTCAGGAGTGACAGTCTCTGCCGCACACACAAAATCCCCCTCATTCTCACGATCTTCATCATCTACTACGATGATTACTTCACCTTTTTTGATGGCCTCGATTGCATCTTCAATCGGATCCAGATTAAATTTTTCCACAATACTTGGGGTTATATTCAAATTGCAATTACAAATTTACAAGCTTCTTATCGCAAAACAGGTTAGTGCCAAATAAAGTTTGGTTTTAACCGATCACTATTCCAAGTTCTCGATCAATTTCTAACTGCACTTTTTTTAATTCGAAATAGAGCTCTTGAAAACCAATGATTTTATCCTCAGTCTGTCGCTCTTGTTCCGCATGCTTTAATTTTATTTTTGCTTCATCCATCATCTTACTGACCATTTTCTTCTTAAGTCGAAGAATACTTTTATAGCCAGTGATGGACAAGTCATCAGATTCTTTATTGATAATTATTTTATGCTTCTCCTCCCAATGAACAGAAACCTCATGTCTCATGGTCACCAAGTCAATTACCTCTTTTTGAATTTCATTATCCCCAAATCCAATGAAATAATCCACCGAAGGCACTTCTCCTTTGATTAGCGCCTCTCGATAAATTTTTAAAATTTTGGTATAAAGGGGTGTACTCATTTCCAAATCCTCTACCTCCGCTAATAAATAATTGGAAAGTGATATCTCTTGATCTGCCAAAATCTGCAAACCGTAATTGAGCAAAAGACGAATCATTTCCCGCTCTTGGATTTTAAGAATTTCGGCAACAGTAATACCCGATTCTGCAGGAATTAATTCCTGGATAGCCTCATATACTTCAGCTTCTTGCTGCTGCTTATTGTAAGCTTCTTTTTGGGTTTTAAGCAGGGACTTATTAAGTTCTGCATGGATGATTTCTTCCTCGATCTCTAGCAGGCCAGAAGCTTCTTTAGCATAAACAGATCGAATGATGGGATCAGGTATCTTCCCAATACTTTGAACAATCTCACGGATCACTTCTGCCTTGCGAATCGGATTCCGATGAAACTCCTCTTGGTACAATCCAATTTTAAAACCGATGAAATCACGAGAATTTTCATTCAAGTAGGTTTGAAATGCTTGAGTCCCTACTTTTCTAGAATAGCTGTCAGGATCTTCCCCTTCAGGAAATACTACAGCTTTTACATTCAGCCCGCCTTCAAGCAGCAGGTCAATTCCACGAAGTGATGCTTTAATGCCGGCAGCATCCCCATCATAAAGGACAGTAACTTGATTGGTAAATCGCTTGATGAGCTTGATTTGTCCATCTGTCAAGGAAGTTCCTGATGAAGCCACCACATTTTCTATCCCTGACAAATGCATGGATACTACATCTGTGTAGCCTTCAACTAAAAAACAGTTGTCTTTATCTCGAATCGCCTTTTTAGCTTGAAACATCCCATAGAGCACATCGCTTTTGTGATAAACAGGTGTTTCGGGAGAATTGATGTATTTCGGCTGAGTTTTATCTTTAGTGAGAATTCTTGCACCGAAACCAATTGGCTTTCCGCCTACATTATGAATTGTGAATGTGACACGACCTCGAAAACGGTCATAAACTCGGCTTGTATCATTTTCCTTCTGAAGAATCAGACCAGCCTTGAGCAAAATATCTTCTTGAAAACCAGCTGATTTAGCTGCTTTCAATAAATGATCCCATCCGTCCAAGGCATAGCCCAAATCAAATTTTTCAAGAATGGCTGGTGAGAAACCTCGTTCTTTGAAATAACTAAGTCCTATCGATCTCCCTTCTTCAGATTGAAGGTTTTTTACAAAAAAATCCCTGGCAAATCCCAAAGCGATGTAGATACTTTCACGCTCACTCTGGGCTTGATCTTGTTCAGGTGTTCGGTCTTGATCCTCTTCGACCTCTATTCCATATTTGTTTGCGATATGTCGAATAGCTTCTTGGAAACCGATTCCCTCGATGTCCATTACAAACTGGATCGGATCTCCTGCCTTTCCACAGCCGAAGCATTTATAGATTTGTTTTGCAGGAGAAAGGGAAAAAGAGGGGGTTTTTTCACCATGAAAGGGACAGTTGGCCCAAAGATTTTGGCCCTTTCTTTTCAACGAAACGTAGTCACCGATCACCTCCTCGATGTCCATACGTTCTTTAACCTTGTCTGCTGTAAGCTTACTTATCCCCATAATTTCTAAAGTAATGCAAAGTTAATGGCTCAGAGAATTAATCTTGAGTAAAAAATCAGAACTATTCTTACTATCGCAAAGTTTACTCATCAAACCTTCCTTCCTGTTTTTTAAAGCAAGTGAGAAGGTCTAAATTGCAAAAAAATTCAACAATTATCCATGTCAGTATCTAAGGAGTTAATCCTAAAAACACTTTCCCGAGTACAAGACCCAGATCTAAAAAAGGACTTAGTCACACTTGGAATGATTCAAAAAATTGAAATAAATGGCAATTCCGTAAGCTTCAATGTGGTTCTTACCACTCCTGCTTGTCCCTTGAAGGAGGTCATTAAAAACAACTGTTTGGAAGAATTAGTAAAAGATTTTGGCAAGGATATCAAGTGGGATTTGAATATGACCTCAGAGGTGACCACGATTCGGAATGCCACCCCTATCCTCCCAGAAGTAAAAAATATCATCGCTATTGCCTCTGGTAAAGGAGGTGTAGGGAAATCTACTACTGCGGTAAATCTTGCTGTAGCACTTGCACAATTAGGAGCTAAAGTAGGTTTGATCGACGCGGATATTTCAGGTCCCTCAGTACCAACTATGTTCAATGTAGAAGGCGAGCAGCCTGCAGTAAAAAAAGTTGGAGAAAAGAACACAATCATTCCGATTTCACAATACGGAGTCAAACTAATGTCAATTGGTTTCCTTACTCCCACCGACAGTGCTGTGGTTTGGAGAGGTCCTATGGCCAGCTCAGCTTTAAGGCAGTTCATTTCAGATGTAGAATGGGGTGAATTAGATTATTTATTGATCGACTTGCCTCCTGGAACATCCGATATTCACCTTACAATGGTACAAACCCTTCCAGTAACTGGTGCGGTTATCGTTACAACTCCTCAGAAAGTCGCTCTTGCAGATGCCAATAAGGCATTATCTATGTTTAGACAGCCACAAATTAATGTGCCCATCTTAGGTGTTATTGAAAATATGGCTTATTTTACACCGGAAGAATTACCCGAAAATAAATACTACCTATTTGGAAAAGAAGGAGGTAGAAAATTAGCTGAAAAATACCAAGTCCCTTTCCTCGGAGAAGTACCAATAATTCAGAGCATTCGAGAAAGCGGAGACACAGGGTTTCCAGCAGTAATGAAACAAGGATTGACCCAAGACGCCTATATGGGATTAGCACAAGCTGTAGCTAGTCAAGTTGCAATAAGAAATGCAGGTCAAGTCAAAACAGAAGTAGTAGAGATAAAATCATAATACTAATGACACCAGAACTACGAGAACAAATAGAATTTGCTTTAGACACCATCAGACCTTACTTAGAAGCAGATGGTGGGAATGTGCGAATAGTTGAATTGACCGAAGACAAGGTATTGAAAATAGAAATGATGGGAAATTGCGGGTCTTGCCCGATGTCCACCATGACCCTTAAAGCTGGAGTAGAAGAAGCTATAATGCGTGCCATTCCAGAAATTATCCGAGTGGAAGCTGTCAACCTTACAGAAGCCTAACAATATCCGTTGATGAATAAATGGTCTGGTTTTTTTTATAAAGCCGCAATACTCTTAATCGGAGTAAATCTTATTGCATATCAAGCTTTTACACAGCAATTCCAAACTGTTACGATTAATGGAAATCTTGGCACTAACAATTCCAACGACCAAGCAGAGAAATGCGGTTATAGTCTCCTTGAATCAAAGGTTGAAAAAGAAATGGGTTACTTTGGTTCCAAATCGTTTTTCGAATCTTGGATTGATCAGAAAATTGAGACCACAAAAAACCAACCGCAGATTTTATCCAGAACGAATGAAGAGGTCAGATTAATCCCTGTTGTAGTTCATGTGATCCATAATG